>CAYLOF010000082.1:0-1702 GCA_964385215.1 uncultured Thermoplasmatales archaeon | reverse complement strand
CCTAGTCTAAAGTTGGGAGGATATCAATAATCCCTCCTTTCCTTTTTTATATACGTCTAAAACTATATCAAAAAAAAGAAAAAAAAGAAGATGGTTATCTCCTAATTTCTACACACTTTTTATGATTTCCAGTACATAATCATAGAATTTATCGACTGTGCTAATATGTACTTGTTCTTCTGGTGAATGTGGGTATTTAATGGTTGGCCCTAAGGATATCATGTCCATTCCAGGGAATTTCTCCCCGATAATTCCACATTCCAGTCCAGCATGGATTGCTTCTACCACTGGTTCTTTGTTATACATATCTTTGAAGATTTTCTTTGAAAGTTTCAAAATGTTTGAATCAAGGTCCGGCTTCCATCCTGGATACGGTTCTTCTTCTGTTATCTTTGCGCCTGATAGTGTCGCAATTGCACGTATTCGATCACACAAATCTTGAAGAGCAGATGCAATCGAGCTCCTTGAACTCAGACCAATTACTGCATCACCTCCCTTGATAGCAACAGTTGCAAGGTTTGTAGATGTCTCTACAAGACCATCTATGTCATAGCTCATTTTCTCAACGCCATGAGGAAGACCATGTAGCAGATTCAATAGAGAATTCTTTGAATCATTGTCTAATGCCTTATCTGCTTTCTTTGCGTCTTCTACATCAACTTTGAATTTAGGATCAATTGGTTTTATCTCCTCTAGTACGTCTTTTTCTTCGGATTTTAAATTGGATATAATTTTATCTTTGTCTGCACTGTTTACGGAAACTTTAGCATATGCTTCTCTTGGTATGGCATTGTGTTTGTCTCCACCTTTAATATCTGTTAAATAAATATCGTAGCTCTTTGATATTTTCCAGAGCAAACGTGTCAATATCTTTATTGCATTCCCTCTTTGTTCGTGAGCATCCACTCCAGAATGTCCGCCTCTTAAACCAGATACCTTAACTGTTAGATGCTTAAGATCTCCGCTTAAAGGCTGTGTTTTTATTGGTAGTTCTATCTTTGAGTCGCCACCACCGGCACACCCTACTGTTACCACACCAAAGTCTTCGCTATCAATGTTTAGCATTATCTTGCCTGTTAACATGTCTGGTCCCAATGCAAATGCACCTGTAAGGCCAGTTTCCTCGTCAACTGTGAATAGTGCCTCAATGGGCCCAAGTTCTAGAGTTTCATCTTTTAGAATTGCAAGACTGGTTGCAACGCCGATGCCATCGTCTGCTCCAAGGGTAGTCCCATCGGCAGTTAAGATATCACCGTCTATCTTTAGTTTAATTGGGTCCTTGCTGAAATCATGACTGATATCGCTGTTTTTCTCACAGACCATATCCATGTGGCATTGCAGTATAACAGTTGGTTTATCTTTCATCTCTTCACTGGCTTGCTTGAATACAACAACATTGCCTGTTTTATCGGTTTTTGATTCTAGATTATGTTTCTTTGCAAAAGCAAGGATGTATTCTCTTATTTTCTCTTCGTGTTTTGAACATCGAGGGATCTTACTTATTTCATCAAACTGTTCCCATAGAAGTTTTGGTTCTAAATTTTCTACAACTGACATATCTATTCTCCCCTTAATTGAAAGCTAGTAACGCTACATCAGATAAAAGATTTGCCGAAGTACTTAGAAATAATTTATATAATATCTATCCATTTACTGAAAAATCAGAGGCGATTTATTTATGGATTGGGGAATGAAAAACCGA
>CAYLOF010000081.1:0-7225 GCA_964385215.1 uncultured Thermoplasmatales archaeon | reverse complement strand
TAAGTATGTCGCATTGTTTTGCCAACTGCGCAATTTTATATTTTGTTTTTTCCAGCGTTTTTAGTTCTTGTTCTGTTGGTGGTAATTTATATCTTTTTGGCCCGAGTGCAGCAGACGGATCAATTAATATTTTGCAGTCCTTTGTTTCCACATATGTTGCCATGGAGCGTACGCCGAGCGAGTCAGATGCTATTGGTACTACTTTCACATTATCGGGCATGTAAACATTTGAGCCAAATAAAAAGGTATCTTTGTTTGCACATCAACGTTTAAAAATAATTTCTCCTTTGTATATTATCTTAAAAATTCGATGATATGGAATCATTGCAGTTGTAGTTTCCATAAATGAATGCCCTATGGATACAATTTCTTTACCAGATATGATCTTGGTATCGTTTGGTGCTCCCCTATGGACATACCAAATCCTTGCTTCCTCTAAATTGAATTTTTTTCTCCATTTTAGTTCATTTAAGACATTTCTGAGATTCGGCATATTTCACATCAAATACCTAATATTTTTTAATGCCATGGCCACGTGTTTGTTTCCTTCTCCCTCGATATACGATTCATGGCCTGGATAAAGATTTTCTACGTCTAGTGTTGAGAGTCTTTCAATTGACTGTTTTAATTGTTTTAAGCTTCCGCCAGGAAAATCATACCTGCCAAATGATCCATGTGAAAAAACGGTGTCTCCAGAAATCAATGATCTACTGGCTCTACTGTATAAACACATGCATCCTGGCGTATGTCCAGGAGTGTGCAATACATCACATGTTTCATCGCCGATTTTCATGGTGTCTCCTTCGCTTAATGTTACATCAACCGGCATCTTAGGCATGACTCCACCAAGCATTTTGGCAAATTGGCTTTCGCCTTTTTCTATTTTATCAGATGCATTTGAATGAGCGATAATTTTAGCTTTTCCGCCTGTTATGTCGTACAGTTTTTTCACTCCACCACAATGATCGAAATGTTCGTGGGTGAGAATTATCTGTGTTATCAATGTCGGATCAATAATTTCTTTGAGAATTCTGACAACTTCACCATTGTACAGTCCAGTACCGCAATCAACGATCGTTGGTTTTTCTCCAAGGATTATATAAATGTTTGAATCAAAATTATGTCCATAGATACAATGGATTTGCATGTTTCAAACAATATTTGTCGGTTAAATAAGTTTTGTGAACCTTTAAGGGCAAATTTGCTTTTCAGGTTCTTTGCTGTTTTAGTTGTAATTTGTGCAGTTCCACGTTGCTAACGTATGCATCTGCCTCTGTTGTTTTAGAACTTTTATGTCCCAATACTTCTTGAATGTATCGCAGATCCACTCCACCCTCCAATAAATGAGTAGTGAAACTATGTCTTAACGAATGAGCAATGGTATTTTTTCAACACCTGCCTTTTTACATAGGTCATTGTCCAAAATCATCTTTTTATCAATGAGATCAAAAATATTTTCCTCATCCTGGGGCAAACCTATTTTTTCAGATGAAATCTAAAATGTCTACTACTTCCAGGTTCTTATCTATAACTCCTATTTTTCTTTTATCTGGAACAAAAAGCAAATGTCTTTTAGCATTTACTTTTTTCAGATTCTTGGAAATCTCGTTAATATTTACTTTTTGTCTCCATTTCACCTCTAGGGCAACTTCAGGTTTTTTAAATTTTAACAAGCAACCATCCACATCAAAATCTTTTGCCTGGACAACTGTTTCTTCAAGACCAAGCCTTTCAGATAAAAATTCTCTTACGTTATCTTCAACTATTCTGGGCATTATCTCATCAACGATTCTTTTTATTTCCTTTTCATTCAGATTACGTTCCGAGATGTTGTATTTTTCATCTGCATAATAAAATATTCTAGCTAGGGGGGAAACATGTTTATAAACAAGTTTTTTTCTCTGGTAAACCTTTATTCTTTTTATAATGCCAAATTCCATTAAATTTTTTAGATATTGCTGAATCAGACTGGGATCATCTTTTTTAATTGCTTTTCTTGAAAACAAGTAACTTGAGATTTCACCGGAAACTGTTTTACCATTCGCTATTGCTCTAAGGACGCCTTCATAGATTGCAGATATGCTTCTTTCTTCTTCTGTAAAAATTTCTCCGATTAAAGCAGGAATGGTTTTAGTACTGTATGTTATTATTTTAGCGATGGTTTTGCGCGGATCTTCTTTTTTGTCAAAATATTCTATTGCTAAAGGTTCTTTGAATAGTATTGCCATTTCAAGTAGTCTTTTTTTGTCCATGTTAAATTTCTTTAATGCTTTTAGCGTATCTTCTAGATCTATTATCGCTATAGGTATTTCTGCAAAAAAACCAAGAACGGGGGATTTTGATGCAAACATTTTTTTTGAAAGATATAGCGTTGAGGAAATAAGGATAATTTTTCCCTTTTTCTCCGTGTAATGTAAAAAATCTGAGAAATCTTCGCCTAGTCTGTGAAATTCATCTATGGCAATGGTGTTTCCATTTGATACTCCTCGTTCTATCAAAGTTGTTAGTGTTTCATAGTTTATTTCTTTCTGATCTTTTTCCGATATGATGGTTTTGTCTCTTTTTACGAAGAAATATTCGTCATAATTTAGAAAATTTTGCACTAGAAATGTTTTTCCCGTTTTTCTTCTGCCGTAGATAAGTAGCCATTTTTTGATTTTTTTTATTTCATTAATTTCACTTCTTTGTATAATCATCATAAGTATAATGGTGGTTATACTTTTAAGTTTTATGGTCTTGTGTGATATTGCCTCTACTGAACTTCATGATACTTAGACAATGAATTAACAGTGTTTCCTTCCATTCGTCAGTTTTAATCAACCATTTTGCATTACCATATTTAAGCTCAGTAAAAATTTTTATGTCACAGGATTTTACAAAGAAACGGTGCAGATTGTATTTTTCATCTGCATGATAAAACATTTATTCCTGGTCCATATAATTCATAATTGGTAATTACCTCTACATTTTGGAAAAAATAGAAAAATATATAAATGTGTAGGGGTAATTATTAAATATGGTTTCAATAAAGAAAAAAAACATAAGTGGAAGAGCATACTACTATCTAGAACATAGCTATAGAAAAAATGGGCAAGTCCATAAAAAAGAAAGATACATTGGTACTAAAATACCAAAAAATATTGAGAAATTAAAAGAAGAACTGCTTTTGGAACTATATGAAGAATTATGGTTTAAACAATTTAATAAAATAAAAAATAACTTTTTAAACGAGAAAAAGAAGATACCAAAATCAATAGAAAAAAAAGAAATGGAAAATTTTGCAATAAAATTCACCTATGCCACAAACCGTATAGAAGGATCTACCTTAACTTTAAGAGAAACTGCGCTACTTCTCGAAAAAGGTATAACACCATCTAGACGACCAATTGAAGATGTTAAGGAAACTGAAAAACATCAAAAAGTATTCTATGAAATGCTTTCATACGAAAAAGAAGCATCCTTAGCTACTATATTACATTGGCATAAAGAACTCTTTGAAGATACAAAGAAAAACATAGCTGGAAAGATAAGAGATTATAATGTAGAAATATCTGGGAGTAAATATAAACCACCATATACAATCGAACTAGATTTATTATTAACAGAGTTTTTCGATTGGTTTAAAAAAAATAGAAAAAAAATTCACCCTGTTTATCTAGCAGCATTGGTCCATCTCAAATTCGTATCTATTCACCCATTTGGAGATGGAAACGGGAGAATATCAAGACTTTTTATGAATTACATTTTAAATAATAATAGATATCCAATGCTTGTCATAGACTACGCTCAAAGAAATAGTTACTACACTGCTCTTGAACGCAGTCAATTAACAAAAAATGAAGGTATTTTTACATTATGGTTCTTTAAAAGATATCTCAAAGAATATAAAAAATATCTTAACTGATTACCTCTACATTTTTTATAAATTAGCAAGAATAGTAAATTTGTAGGGGTAAATATTTATTGTGATAAACATACTTGTATATTCAATTAAAAAACAATTCATCAATCCAAAAAAAATATATTGTATTGATTTAGGGATAAGAAGAGTTATCGGCTCTGTTTTTTCTGAAGATGTGGGTAAAATCTATAGGAATGTGGTGTTTATTCGCATTAAAAAAGCAGGTATGAACATTTACTATTGGAAGAATAAAGGTGAATGTGATTTTGCGGTTCAGAATAAAAACACTGTGGAGCAAGTAATTCAGGTATCTTACAATGTTAAATGGACTATAATTGTCTGTTTATCTAGATGGGCTGCGTCAACAAGATAGTTACTAAGGATGTGGTGTTTCAACAAGCAAGATCATTTCAAGACTTTGATTATGATTTTGTGCCAATGAATTAAATTTCCTTAGACCCTACAACGTAACGGAAGGGAATCACCAACTTCTTATAAAGTCAGATTAAATTGGAAGGCGTGTTGACAATCTAGAGAGGGGTGACACATCTCTCTGGTTTTAACACTCTGATACGACCGAGTAAAAGGTGAGAAATTAAATAAGATAGGTGATAAATTTGGGAAGAACGTGAAAAGAAATAGACCGATCTTTTCCGACACCAAGTTTTGGCTGTCACAAGTGTCATCTTTTTTAATTTTGTTTATGGAGATGCCGCCTCGTGGCAATAGTTTTCATTCTAACAACCATTTCCAAATAGGCATACATTTTATCTCGATATTATCTATGGTTATTTCACCATCATAGTCAAAAGTGATTAAAAGAAGGTTCTTGCATTTTAATGCTTTACTTGCTCTGACCAGCGATTCTGTCTCTCGTTTGTCTATTTCATCTTTTCCTGAGGCATAGTTTACTTGTATTAGTTTTTCTATTTTTGGACCGTTTTTTAAAACAAAATCAACTTCGTGTTGCTGATGGTCCTTCCAGTAATATAACTCTAAATCTGTTTGCCAATATGATTTTCTCCTTAGCAGTTCTATTGCAACAAGGTTTTCCAGCATTTTACCAGAGTTTTCTGAAAATCTAAAGGCAATTGAGTTTATCATTCCTGTGTCTGTGCAGTATATTTTTTTAGGCGCTATTATTTGTTTTTTTAGTTTAAATGAAAATCGTTCAAGGATAAAAGTAATGTAGGATGTAGAGAGGTAATCTACATAGTTTTTTATTGTATGATCATTTTTTATTGATACTACCTCTTTTAGTTTTCTATATGTTATTTCATTTGAAAAGTTTGATATCAGATACTTGGCAAGATCTCTGAAAGTTTTTTTGTTTTTTATATTATATCTCAGAAGTATATCCTTTCGGATTATATCTTCATAGGTTCTAACAAGCATTGACTTTCCAAATTTATAAACTTCAGGATATCCGCCTAATTGAATGTAATTTTTCAGGTGTTTTTTTATTTCTACGATTTTTTTGGTCGAATAAAAATCTTCTTTCGTTGGTTTTATGTTATTAAAAGTTAGATATTCTTTGAAAGAGAAGGGATATAAGGTGAAATCTATGTGCCTGCCGGTTAAATGAGTTGATAATTCCCCCGAAAGAAGTTTAGAGTTGCTGCCAGTTAGCACAACCTTTTTTGTTCTTCGCAGTCTGTTTGCGAAGAGTTCCCAATCCTTAATATTTTGTATTTCGTCTAAAATAAAATATTTTATGTCTGGTCCATATAATTCATAAAATGCCTGTAGGACATTGTTTAGATCTTTTGATTCAATGTTTATGAGTCTTTCATCATCGAAATTGATGTAGCCGTGTTTTTTTTCTTTTAAAAGTTGGGTGGATAGTACGGATTTACCGGATCTTCTGACTCCAGTTATTGTTAATATGTTTGGGTGTTTTAGAAAGTTCGTTAGTTCTTCTTTTGGTAGATTTCTGGGAATTATTTTTTCTTTTTGAAATATTTCATCGATTTCTTCTTTTTGATCGGTAATTATCCTTTTTATTTCTTCGGTATTCATATATATCGTAATGACAAGCTTTCTTAAAAAGTTTGCTATTTGTATTGACAAGCTTTTAAAAAATGTTTGCAGCAGCTCCTGAAACTATACAACGTGCAGTTACTTAGTTTGATGCAAAAATCCTTGAATCCTAGAAATACGAAGGCCCTGAGTTTGAAACATAGGACGGTCTTGAATTTGAAAGTGGATTTGGTCGTGTTGGTTTAGTGTAGACGCCTCGAATACTGGGAATGGAAAAGCCCCGCGTTTTGAACATAGGTGGGTCTTGGATATTGCAAAGAAAATAGGTCTTGTGGGGAGGCTAAATGATATTTCAGATCTTGGATTTGAAAGTGGATTTGGTTGTGTGAATCTAGTGAAAAAGCCACGGATTCTGCAATTGCTAGGTCTCGAATACTGCAAAAGAAATGGGTCACGGAAACTGAAAATGTTATCAGGAGAGAAATTATATTCTGGGTCTCATATATTGCAAGGGACTAAAGGTGATTTGTAAGATGGGTTTTTTATCACCGGATTGTAAAAATTCTTTTTATTATTGGATGATTATTGATGTTGGGATTGATGTGATCGGGGTTATTTAGTAATTCAAGTGGGATTTTTTTCTCCTGCTTAAATCTGTCCCTAAAGGTTTGCCAGTCTGATGCTAATATTTCCTTAATAATCAATGAGGTAAAACTCCTTGCTTCATCGAATACTTCTCCTACATTTATGTCTGGTTTAAGAAGAATTCTTAGTGGTTCATATCCCGGTTTTTTTGTTGATAATACATCAATAGTAGTAAGATCTAGTTTCATAAGAAGTAACTCAATGGATACAACATCTACGAACAATTCTCTGTCAAACGTTTGTTTCGATATCGTCCAAACATCAAACAAATCCCTTGGATTTTCCCGAACCTCTGATCGTGAAAGTAGGGTACAGAATTTATTGGCAAAAAGCTCCTCCAAAATTGGTGTTAGTATGTTTGTTTTGATACCTGTCATCGGATGGATATATGCACAGAGTTCATCATTTCTGAGAATGGGTATCCGTCTGAGATACCCAGTTTCTATTTTTAATGATGTACGTGTTCCTCTTTTTGAATGGTAATGAACCTCTATTCTACCTAGTGGATATGATGGCTGTATTTTGATAGCATCTTTTGAATATCCTAATTCATAGAGTATATTTTTGAGGTGGGTGTCAATAACATCTCTTTCTTTCCCCCAGTCAACATGGAGTGGCTCCCTATAATTAAAATCTAAATCCACTTGTTAAAACCAGAGAGATATGTCACCCCTCTCTAAATTGTTAACACATCTTCCA
>CAYLOF010000080.1:0-7226 GCA_964385215.1 uncultured Thermoplasmatales archaeon | reverse complement strand
TATGTTATAACAGATTAGAGGGGGTTTATTCATTTTTTACATCCCCATAAGTGTTTTAAAAAATATTTTGATTCCATTAGTGGTGTATCAAAAATGGGCTTATTTGATGATATAAAAAATGCGATCCGTTTAGTAGTTGCTATAGCAGATTTTATTACGGTGATAGTTATGGTAATTATTTTTTTCCAGAATATGGATGCAATCAAACAAGGAGATATTTCTACTTTGAGCTTTACCATCGTTGCAATTTTATTAATTGCAATTAACGCAGCTACTTTTGGTCTTACTGGTATATCTCCACGATCACCTCGATTATAATACTCAAAAAACCAAAGTAGAATAGCATGTAAAAATGCATTACTTGCTACAATAATTAATAAAAAAAGATTACAAAAACTAAACCTATTATTCTGCATATCTTTAATTAAAATTTGATAAATTAATAATCCTGTAAAAATCAATATAATAAATAACAATACCCATTCATATTTTTTCAATCAAAAAACACCCCCTATAAGATTGTAATTCTGTTTTTTCAAAAAATCAAATTTAGTATTGTAACGATAAGTGTGGCACCACTCAAAAAAATCTGCAAAAAATCTTTTTTTGAGGGGTTGATATTTACCACGTTCAAAATATTCGTTATATTCACATTTATTATTTTCAGAAGGTACCACCACTGGTGCGCCACCACTAGCGTGCACCCCCCCACATGTGACAGAACCCTCCGTAGGGTTCTGTGTAATATGAGTGTGGGAAACTTAGTTTGGGAAATTTAGTTTGTTTTCTACTTATGAATACATTTTTAAGAAATAATCAATATCTTATTTAGGTATAAACTAATGACTAATGCATTTGGGATTTCAGAAAATGAATTGAGAAAAATCCGTACAAGAGATAAAAAATGTGTCTATTGTCATAAAAATATGGTTTACCCATTCAATAGTGAAAAAAGAAAAGATAGCGCAACAATAGAACATCTTAATTATAATGGACCATTTAATTGGAAAGATGGGCTACAATTAGATGATATTGCAATATGCTGTTTTCAATGCAATTCAAGTAGGGGGAAAAAGAAACTACAGGATTGGTTCAAATCAAAATATTGTATAGAGAGAAATATTAATGAAAATACTATTTCTAAACCTGTTAAAAATTATTTAAAGAAGAAAAAATAATTTAGTTGTTTTTTGTGTATTTTAGTTTTACAAACAGTTATAATAAACCTATTACATAAGCATTGATTGGTCTCCCCTGTTGCGTTTGTCACCAACATACGCTTTTTGGGAGTCACACAGAAGGATTCCCATCGGGGAGACTAACAAAACTACTAGGACAACAGGAGTTTTCTACCAAAAAGGGGAGACCAAAAACAAAATTTATAAAAAAGTTTATTGTAATCATGTGTATAGCTTATTGATTTCCTTCTGTATCTCACTTTTTAAATCGTTTTTCATTTCTATAAGGTTATTAAAAGTTTTAATATGCAAATCAATTTTTTCAACAACTTCTTTTTGTTTTTTCAACGGTGGAATAGGAATTTTTAAAGATTTAATATCACTTTGGTTGATACTAACCTGATTGATTGCTCTTTTTATTTTAGTTAAAATTTGTTTCTTCCCATGTTTCGAAGATAAATAATACATAACATACTTAGGATTAACTAAACTTTCATCTACTTGGAAATGCATCATATTGGATTCAAAAACACAATCTGTAAATTCATTATTATAAATACAACATTTACCTATATACTCCTCACTATTAACTCTGTTTAAGATAATATCATTTTTATTAAGACGATATGTATCTAATTCATTACTCGTGAGTTTAATCCTTTTTATGTTATTTGCTATTAATTCACCATCATAGATATTATCTATTCTGATAATCGGTGTTCCTTCTCCATAAAAATTCTGAGGTTTATAAATCCCATTCTGAGGGCCATCTGTTAATAAATCTCCTAATTCCTTTTTTTCAGCATCAATAAAAAATGAACCTTCGATTTTTTCCTTACTGAGCGATTCCAATAATCTTCCAATATTCCTAATCTTCTCATATTTAGTTTTAAATTTCATAATAATATCTTGTTGAACTTCAATTGATGGTAAAGGAATCATCAATTTGGGTAAATCATTTGTTTCATTAACTGCTCTTTGAGTAGAACCATGAGCAAGATCGTTCTTGTCTCTTAGAAACATATCTGATGAAACAATATATTTTAAAAATTCAGGAGACAAAATGTTTTTATCTTTAATCCGTAAAACTATAAAACCAGTTGAAACAATTATATCTTCTAAATTTTTAGTTATCAATAGATATTTATTAGTGCTTTCCATCTTAGCAAAGATAATATCATTCTCTTTTACAAGCAAATTCGCTCTTGATGGTTTATTTTTGTAAGTTACCATATCAAAATCAATTATCCTATTTTCAATAAGATTGCCTGTTTTGAGATAACGTTTTACTTCTTCAAAAGGAGAAACTGTATCTTTTATTAAATCAGTTGTTTCTAAAATTGACACAAAATTTGAGAGTTTCTTTCTTTTTTTCTTAGGATTATACATATCTACATCTAAAATATAGTTATTTGTTTTGATAGTTTCAAAATCCACTTCCCAAGATTTTTCAGTTGTTTCTTTTTCACTCCAAATTGTTTCCAATAATTCCAAATCATTTTCTTTTATTGGTGAACGACCTTTTTTACTACTGGTTTTTTTAAACCCATCATTGTCTATTTTGAAAAACCATACTTTTTTTGTAGATTTACCTTTATTAAAAATTAAAATACTTGTATGAACCCCCGTATATGGTCTAAAAACAAAATTATGAAGTTTTACAACAGCTTCTAAATTAAAATTAGTAAGGAGATATTTTCTTAAATCAACATAAGTTTTAGTACTGTCATATAATACTCCTTGAAATGTTATAACTCCTGCCCTGCCATCATCAATGAGAGAATCCATAATATGCTTTAAAAAAATAGGATTTGCATCACTTGTATCAAAACCATACAAATTTCCAAAATCTGTGTCTTGGCTGAAAGGAAAATTAGTCAAAACAACATCATACTTATCCTTAACAGGATTTTCAAGTGAATCATACTGTTTTATATTTGTATGACCATCACCTGTTAAAATCATATTCATTTTGGCAATACGTGCAGTATCTGTTAATTCAACACCAAAAACAGTTTTATGTTTCAGTTTTTCAATATTCTTTTTAGTCAACTTGCAAGATTTTTTAATATGCTTGAAAGTCTCTATTAAAAAACCACCAGTCCCGCAAGCTGGGTCATAGATTATTTCACCAAATTTAGGATCGACAAGTTTTACCATTATTTTTACAATATGGCGTGGGGTAAAATATTCGCCTAAATCATTTCCCATTACAAGACTTTTTAAAAAATATTCAAAAGCATCTCCTTTTATTTCAGAATCCGTATTAATTAATGTTAAAGGAGATAATTTATCAACAATTGCTTTAAGATTTTCAGGTCTTTTAATTTTAAGATTTTCTTGAAATACATCACCTGTTTTATTGTATTTTCCAACTAAATAGGGTAAAACGGTATTATTGATATAACCATATAATGCCTCAGCTGATAAATCTTTAAATGTATTCCAACAATATTTCTCAGCCAATATTCGTTTTTCTCCTGTTTTTTCTTTATCTATTTCAATTTCGCTAATAAGTTTTAAAAACAAAATATTGGAAAATTCTACAAACCTATCAAGGTTTCTTAATCCTTCTTTTCTTAGAAGATTGTTTGCCCATTCAAAATTTTTAATTAGTTCGCTTCTTGTATATCTAACAATTTCAGATAAGGTTCTAATATTTGAACCTTCATCTATAAATCGTAGGAGTATTTTTTCTGAAATTAATTCATTTAGCGGTTCATCATCAATAGAAAGTTCTTTATTTTCTTTTAGATGCCAACTACTGAAAAATATCCCATCAGATGCAAAAACGAGTGGAACATCAAGTGGTTTTGCATATTTTTTAATACCATCATTTAATGCTTCATCAAGATTTTTACCGATTTTTTTAGTTTCTATAATGGCTATTGGAATATCGGATTTACTTTTATATAACACATAATCTGGTTGCTTTCCTTTTAACTTTTTTTGTTGCGATAATGTTTTTGGTCTTTCAGTAAAAACATTGCAATCTGGTGATTCTTCATCGGTACTCCATCCAAGATTTTCAAGAAGTCTATCTATTTTTTTTCGAGTAGCAGATTCAAGTAATTTTGTTTGTCTTGCACTCATTTTTTATCCCCCTTTATATTTTTGTTTTGCCTTGGTTTATTCCAATAGGGGGATTTGCATTTAGGGTTAGGGCATACCTTTGGTTCTTTGTTGGGATTTCGTGGAACCCATTTATACCCGCATCTAAGACACTTATATTCTATCTTAAAATTATAACCACATTTAGGACATTTTACCAACTCACCACCACTTTTGGGAATATACTGTAAGGTATATAAAGCTATCATACTATAAAGTATATACCGTGTAGTATATAAAAGTATCGTGTGGTATACCGTAAAGTATATATACCATACAGTATATACTATATATGGTGACAAACGCAATGAGTGAAAAAAATAGTAGTATTAAAGAAATGATAAACGCTAGAAAAGCACGTGGAATGATACTTTTAGAACAGGGTTTTGAACCAAATGAGATAAACCCACATACATGGATTGTACCATCTCAAAATGGTTGCGGTACATACCAAGTACATGTTTTCCAACGTCATTGGAAATGTTCTTGTCCTGACTATCTAAAGCGTGGTGTTGAATGTAAACATATCTGTGCGGTCAAAATATGGAAAAACCTAAACGACAAGTTTGAACAACTTAACCTACATGTAAAACAAAGCATAGGCATTAACAAGAGAATACCTGAAATATGCTGTAAGTTCTGCAATAGCCTAAACATTACAAAATATGGTAAGAAGAACGGTAAGCAAAACTACATGTGCAAGGATTGTGGTCGGTGTTTTGTTGATAACATAGATTTTGAAAACATGAAATACAACCCTAAGATAATTGCTTTAACACTCGATCTATATTTTCAAGGGTTAAGCCTACGAAAAATATCTCACCATCTCAGACAGTTCTACGATCTCAAGGTGAGTTATAAGAGTGTATATAACTGGATAAAAAAATATATCGGCATCATGAACCAGTATGTTGATACTATTACTCCCGATGTTGGTGATGTATGGCACACGGATGAAATGATGGTTAAGATAGATGGTAGTTGGGAATACCTGTGGAATACCATGGATGAGGGTACAAGGTTTCAATTGGCATCGGTTGTTTCTAAGGAACGCAAGGTAAGAGATGCACGTATGGTCTTTCAACGTGCGAAACAAAATAGTGGCGGTAGAACACCGAAATATATGGTTACCGATGGACTGCAAGCATATAAAAAAGCAGTAAACAAGGAGTTCCCCACTAATTACCATGAGACAGAGCATTTGTACAATGTCGGTTTACAACACCATCCAAACAATAACCACGTTGAGAGACTGCATGGTACTATTCGTCAGCGTGAGAAGGTTATGAGGGGTTTGAAAATTGAAGATACGCCCATTGTAGAAGGTCACAGGTTGTTCTACAATTTCATCAAGCCACATGAAGGGATTAATGGTTTAACACCATCAGAACAAGCAGGAATAACGATAGAAGGGGATAACAAGTGGATTACACTTATGAAAACATCATTAGCTTATCAAAAATATAAAAGATAAATTAATTTAAAGTGTGGATGATTGACTTTTCACTACACTTAGAATTTTTCTTTTATTCCTCAATGGTAAAACATAATCGGTTTTTTCTTCCATCAAATCAAAAAAATTAGCTTTTTCTATTGGTGCTTCATGATTGTAAATAACCATTGATTCTGTTTTTGGGTGGGCTTCTTTTATATCAATAAATTCTGCTATGTATCTCGTTATAATGTTTGAAGCAGAATCTTTATGTTCTGCATGTAAAGTCTGACAGAGCAAATTATCATCATTAAAAGAGAAAGATATTTTATACGCCCTATTATGTTTTCCAGTTACAATTTTTTTTCTAATCGGTCTAATTTTACCTTCCCTAAAAAAATCTCCGACCTTTTTCTCAAAATCAAATACTGTTCTTTGTTTAGCAAGTAAATAAAAACTTCCAACCTCTTGTAATCCTGTTATAAAAATACCTACATCATGTCCAAGTTCATCAATATTAGATTCAATTGTTAGTATTCCTTCATCGTCAAAACCAATTTTTAATCTATCTGAAATTGATATTAAATTCTTTAATTTCAATCCACTTTTCCAGTCAATCCCCAAATTTTCAATTCTATTTAATGTGTCTCCCAAATCTGTTAATCTATACTTATCATATCCTTCATCAAAAATATGAAAACTCAAAGAATCATTAATGTAGTCTAAAAAAGGTGTTATTATCTGGCATCCATAGGGTTGTTGTCTGATAATTAATTGATTATTAAAGTAATCATTTATAATCTTCTTGATTTCTTTACAATCTACCATTTTTTTCCTCCACAAAATAATCCAAAGTAGTCAAAAATCTAAATGGTCTTCTTAACGGAATAATATCATGGATAGGATCGGAGGAAATATTACATTCTTTTAAAAATCCCAATAGCGCATCATTAATGTTCAACGTATCAATATTAGAAACAGGATAAATTATTTCTTCTCTATTGTAGTGTTTATGGTCTACATCCATATAGACGATGCCATCAGGATTTTCATGTTTTTGTCCTGGCTGATGATGAAACATTCTAATTAATTGACTATATTTTTTTGTTTGTAACCTAAAAGATATTTCATTGCCAATGTTATATCTACATCTTAATTCACAAACAATAATACTATCAATACTGATACTGGCATTTGAATGATAGACAGTACATGATTTGTTACTTATCCATTGTATTACATCTTCCAATTTCTTATTTACAGTATATAAATATTCTAATTGATTCTGATTCAATCTATTTTGTACAAATATAGAAATATCTGGTGCATCCATCCTATAAATCAAGATAACAACGTTTACATATAAAATATCATCGATTCCATTGTTTATATTGGAATTATCAAACCAAATTTCCCAAACTAAAATTCCCACACTCATATTACACAGTACCCTCCGTAGGAATCTTTATATAGAAGTGTTTGTATTGCGACATTACTCTTAAAGC
>CAYLOF010000079.1:0-7232 GCA_964385215.1 uncultured Thermoplasmatales archaeon | reverse complement strand
CGGTAAAATTTGCAGAAAAACACATAACCGGACGTTTTTTTGTGTTAAATAGCGATATAATATGCTCGCTTGATCTTGATAGTATGATCAAGTTTCACAAGAAAAATAACTCGGCTTCCACCATATCTTTATGGCCTGTAGAAAATGTTTCTGAATTTGGTGTAGCGGATGTAGAAGATAATGGGAATATTGTTGGTTTTGTAGAAAAACCGAAACCAGAGGATGCTCCATCTAGTTTTATTAATGCTGGGGCATATCTTTTAGAACCAGAAGTTTTGGATTATATCGAGGCAGGTCGTTTGATATCTATGGAAAGAGAGATATTCCCTCAGATAATTGATGATACCGGGCGATTTTTTGGTTTTAAATTCGAAGGTCACTGGATGGACATAGGCCGTATCAGCAGTTATATTGACATACATAAATTCCTTATAGAAAAAGGAAAAATGGAGAACTACATAGGAGAGAATCCTGAGATACATGGAAAGTTGAGGGACTGCTGCATAGGAAATGATGTTTATATTGGAAACAACTCGAGATTAAAGTCAGTTATTGTTTATGACAATGTAATGATTGGAAAAGATGTTGTTTTACAAAACTGTGTTGTTGGTGAAAATTGTAAAATCGGTATGTCTTCAAATCTTAAAAATACAGTTTTGGGTGACAATGAGGTATTAACTGAGAACAGCGTTTTAGATAATAAAGCAGTATGGAGTCAACCTGTTCCTGAAGGATATCCAAAAAAACAAATAGGAAATGTAATTGGAGAATGATCTTCTATCATTTTTGCTATCAGGTCTGTTTTTTAATTGAAAATGTTTTATTCCTAGATGGGGCCGATACTGCGCGAATTCCGTTCCGGTGATGACCGATAGGTCATCTAGAAAAGAGTTTCTATCTCGGAAATCTGCGAAACGTCCTAATTCTGCAGCGATTGGGTAGCTGATTTCAAGAAATTTTTTTTACTTGATAACTATCTCTGTCAATATTGGGAGATGATCTGATGGAAAGCGATCACCCCACCTATCTGTAAGTGTCATGTATTTTATTACCCTTATGTTATTCTTTATGAAAATATAATCAATCTTCCTTTCTGGAATAACTATATCTTTGAAGTCACTAATTGTTCCTAGTGGACCGAGAGGTTTATGTATAGAAAAATAGCGAGTATCTTTTAGTTTTTCCCCCATATGTTTTGCATAATTCTTTTTTCCACTAGTCAATATCTGATATGGTTCAGAGGATACTGTACAATTAAAATCACCTGTGACCACAACTGGATTTGTCTTTGCTATCTTTTCAATTTCCTTTAATAATAGTTTTGCACTTTCTACACGAGATTGCCGACCTTGTTTGTCAAAGTGTGTGTTAAAATGAAAAAGGATATAATCTGTTATTTTATCTCTAAATTTACCCCAAGTAACAATCCGACTGTGTTTTGCATCCCATCCTATGCTTCCAGGAAGTTGCGTTTTTTCTGATAGCCAAAATGTTGACTGTTCAATTAGTTCTAAACGATCTTTGCGATAAAAGATTGGAACAAATTCGCCTTTTTCCATCTCGTCTTCTCGTCCGACACCAAACCAAGTATATCTAGAAATTTTTTCTACCAAATCATCAATTTGATCTTTGAATGGTTCTTGTATTCCAATAAGATCTGCTTGGTGAACTTGGATTAATTTTGCTACCATATCTTTGCGGTTTGGCCATACATTCTCCCCATCGTCAGGATTATTATACCTAATATTAAAAGACATGATGCGCAAAGATTTTTCTCTAAGTAACTCAAAGCCAGTTTTTTTAGTTTTACCATTAACTAATGTAGAGGAAAAACAGGTCGATTGAATAAATCCTATTAGAGGTAGTAATAAAATATGCCAGTTACTTCGAGTCACAGTTCTTCCTCACATGCTGACTACAAACAATTTAATAGTATATAAAATCAGTAGGTTGTAAAGATGACATGTTGAAGGATGGAGCTGACTGATAACTAACTTTTAAATACCGGATTTTTATCTTCAATGCGAATGGTAAAAAAAATTAGGTTAACTTGTCGAATTTTTTTTCTTGTAAGAATTACAAAAAAAATTCGTGAACCTAGAGGGGCAACTAAATATTATGAGAGATTAGTCGAAAAGGTTCACGAAACGTTAAAAGAAATACCACTTATCCATCTAGATACCGAAAAGATAGAAGATTATGAAAAGTGGAATACTGGGCAGGTGCCTGCTCAAGTTGAAGATTATGAAGACTTTAGGATAAAATACTATAAATCACGTATCATTGTGAGCACTTCCAAATGGGTTGATGATTGCAGTTTTAAAAAGTTATTTCAACAAGCAAGAGATTTATGGGAAAAAATTGAAAAAGTGTGGCAAAAATATCACGAGATGTTGGAGAAATCAAACAAAGACCTAATATTTTTTAAATACCCCTTAATTGAGATAGAAAAAAATTATTTTAAATATGAATACCACCAACTTGAGGAAGAAGGATTAAAAACCTTTTTTTATGAAATAAATGATCCTTACTCCGGATCGTTTAAACCGCACGATGTATTGATTAGGTTCAGTAGACCCACTATAATCACTACAAAAGTAAGCGATCATAGTCGTAACAATCTTATAAATGCAATATACCACTCCTGTCTTCATCCCATGCGTCTGAAATCGGAAGTTGAATCGGAAAAGTTAAAAC
Organism: uncultured Thermoplasmatales archaeon; assembly: GCA_964385215.1. GTDB lineage: Archaea > Thermoplasmatota > E2 > DHVEG-1 > DHVEG-1 > DAOWHD01. The sequence continues at coordinate 4,535 of CAYLOF010000079.1, read as the reverse complement.
GAATTAAACCTGGCTATACTTGCTTTCAGGATACCAAAGATTACAGTAGAGCAAGAGAATTTGTTGAAAACATTTTCTATAAAAATCAGGCGGCAGCCTCACAGATTGTTGAAAGTCACCATATACTCTTGCTTACTGCCATACTAGGCATTGCAGCAATTGCAGGCATACTTGCAATAATATATGTAATACCCTTCTTTGAAGTAAATCTGTTTACTACCTCTGAAGAAGTAAAGTCTTTTATCGGATTCATATTACTTATATTAGTTTTCATAATGTTATTGCTCTTTAGACCTAGGGGTCTAACGAGGAAAATCTTTAAAAGAATTAGGAAATTTATAGAATGACAAGACGAAGATTTTATAAAATCTAAACCCTTTAGATCCAGTTGTTTAGTTAGGAAATCCTTTAAGATCTTTGAGAGAATAAAGAAATATCCAGAACAGCATAGCAAGTGAATTAAATTGCTTGTAGATATATCTAAGGAGTGTGATGGAAGTATGAAATACAATAATTTAGACGCTTCAACATCTGCAGAAATAAACCGCTATCTTGATCGAAAGTATCAAGAGGGTGACCTTACAGAAGAAATGTACAAAAGTGCTAAAAACAAAGTTATTCCTAACATAACCAATTGGCTAAATGATAAAAATATAAATAAAATATCACCAAATGTTAAATCGAGTATTGAAAAAGTAATTAACGAAAAAAGATGGGAGGATTTGATTTATGCTTTTCTTGACGATGTTGCTTTTGGGACTGCCGGTATAAGGGGACTTGCAGCTCTAACGGAGGAAGAGCTAAAAGAACTTTCAAAAAGGGGTTTGGAAGCGGAGATTCTTAAAGGACCTAATACCATTAACGATATTGTTTTGCTAGTTAAATCAGCAGGAGTTGCAGACTATGCAGTTAACAGAAATCTCAAAAAAATTGCTATTGGTTATGATAGTAGGATTCAGGGAAAAGCTTTTGCGCATCTCATCGCTAAAACATTTCTTGCAAGGGGTCTAACAGTATATCTTTTTGATGAAGCAAGTCCATTCCCTGAATTAACTTTTGCTGTGCCATATCTTAAAATCGATATAGGTATTTTAATTTCTGCGAGCCATAACGATAAAAGATATAACGGATATAAAATTACCAATAATACTGGAGCACAGCTAAGCATTGACGAGAGAAATGATATCTATAATAATTTCATAAAGAATGCCTCAACTGATGAAATTAAACTCTTAGAGTTTCATGAGGCAAAAAAGAATCAGCTTATTTTTCTAGGAGGGAGGCACCCAATAGATGGAGAAAATTATTATGGTGGAGAATTAATTAACATACACGATAGACACTTGAATCACATTAAACAATTCCTAGATTTTTCATTATTAAAAAAATTTGCTCCTTTAGTTAACATAGGATACTGCGCATATCATGGTTCTGGGCGAAAAGCTGTTCCACGAATATTACGAGAGTGTAATTTTACAAATATAAAGATAATAAAAAGTCTAGATAGGCTCGACGGTATGTTTCCTTGTTTTTCGTTGGAACAACAACCAGATCCAGGAGATCCTATTGCTGCAGAAATTGCAGTAGATGAATTCAAAAAGGAACACACAGTGAAAGCTTTTGAAGAGTTAGATATTTTAATTGGAACTGATCCTGATGCAGATCGTGCTGGTGTTATCATTAAAATCCCTAAAGAAAAGCAACATGCTTACAAAGACATCTTGAATGTACATGCTAATATAAAAACCTCAATTAAAAGAAGAGGATCTGATTTTAGTTGGATGCTTCTTGATGCTGATACTGCTTGGACGCTTTTACTGTGGTATCAAATAGAAAAAAAGAAAAGAGTCAATGATGGGGAACTTCCCTATCCTGAAAAGGAATTTATTGCATTGAGTCACACTACAACTGATGCTTTAGTCTACCTTGCTAGAAAGTATGGTCTGGGTGTCGTAAAAACATGGGTTGGAATCCCCGTACTTGCTAATGCTATAGACAGGGTTTGGAGAGATGAAAATATTACCAAAGAATTGGGAAATTGGAGAACTAAACATAAAACCAGGAGTCACCCTATTCTGTATGATGTTATTGATATGGAGGGAAAACCAAGAAGTATTAGTGTTGGCACTTTCGAAGAAAGTAATGGTTTTAGTATTTTTGGCGGTCCACCACTGCCAGGGGAAAAATTGGGGGAGAACGGCCATGTAAGAGATAAAGATGGTACTTTTGCCAGCATTTTGCTCGCCGAACTTGCAGCCTATGCAAAATCTGAAGGAACGAATATTTTTAACCTTATTGATGAAAAAATTTACTTGGATCCTGACATCGGCCTTTTTGTCACATATTATGAATCTGCACCTTACTGGGGACAGTACGAAGGACCTACAGGCATTTCAAGAAAGATAAATATTTTGAAGAGAGCAGTTGAGATTGCAAAAAAAATATATAATGGAGAGTCTGTATTCATAGCAGGAAGAAAAGTTTTATTTACAGAGATTTATATGACAGGAAAATATGATGAACTTCATTGCTGGAGGGGTTTTCCGGATGAGGGTATCAGGTTCTTCTTTGACAAAAATCGATTGAATCATCTTACGATACGGCCTTCAGGCACCTCCCATTGCATCAGATTCTATGTACAAATTAGAGTTGGGAACGTTACAAAACAAAATTTAATTCAAAAGAAGATACAAAGTCATGATATCGCCAGATCGATGGTGGCTGAAATACGAAATGTGATAGGGGTGGAGAAATAAAACATCATTCCGCCTTTTGTAATTCATCATAAAATGTACAGTGGTAAAAATGATAATCTCTAAAACCCCAGTCAGAATAAGCTTCGCTGGAGGTTCAACTGATATTATCGATTATTACCAAAAGGAGTACGGTGCAGTTACTAGCACAACCATCAACAAATATGTTTTTATTACGGTGAACAAAAATTTTGGTAATAAAATAAGGATTAGTTATCCAAAGACTGAAATTGTGGACAACGTTGAGGAGATACAGCACCCAATCTTTAGAGAAACCTTGAAGATGATGAACATAGACGGTGGAATAGAAATAACCTCGACTGGAGATATCCCTGGAGGAACGGGGCTTGGATCATCAAGTACATTTACAGTAGGACTACTGAATGCCCTCTATGCATTCAAAGGGAAATACGTGGATGCAGAGACACTTGCAAGAGAGGCATGCAAGGTAGAAATAGATATTCTCAAAAAACCTATCGGTAAGCAGGATCAATATGCCAGTGCATATGGTGGTTTAAATCACATGAGATTTAATGCAGATGAGACTGTGTTAGTGGAACCTATAGCATTAACGAGAGAAACCAAAGAAAAACTAGATAAAAATCTCTTGCTTTTTTATGTGGGGGAGAAGAGGAAATCGTATAGCATTCTAAATGAACTAAAAAAAAACATAGAAGATTATAGGATATATTTGGATGTCTTACGAAACCTAGCAGAAAAAGTAGCATATGCGTTAAAAAGAAATGATCTATCGAGTTTTGGTAAACTATTACACGAAGGTTGGATATACAAAAAGAAAATACAAACCTCAAACGAAAATACGGATAGATACTACGAAAAGGCGATGAAAGCAGGTGCAATGGGTGGGAAGGTACCTGGAGCTCTTAATGCAAAGGGAGGTGGATTCTTAATTTTATATTGCGAAGAAAAATATCAACAAAGGGTGAGAGAGACTCTTGGTTTAAAAGAAATAGGCTTTCACCTTGAACAAGAGGGAGGTAAGATAATATATGTCTAGTAATGACACGGCTATTTCATATCTCAGGAAGATAAATGGATATCTTGAGGAATCAGTAAGATGCTTTGAAAACTTAAAAAAGAAGCATGGGCAATTAGAAAAAATTGCGGATATTCTAAAAAAAGCGAAAAATCACAGAAACAGGATATTTCTCTTGGGAAATGGTGGAAGTGCCGCAACCGCCTCGCATCTAGCAGTTGATCTAACCAGAATAGGAAACTTCAAAGTTATAGCATTAACAAATAATGTACCCCTCATAACCGCTTGGAGTAACGATGAAGACTATAGCGTGGTTTTCAAGGAACAATTGAGGAATCTCGCAGAAAAAGAGGATGTCGTTATAGGTATAAGTGTCAGTGGAAAATCAAAAAACATAATAGAAGCTGTAAAATTTGCAAATAAAGAAGGGTGTATAACTGTTGGTCTGACAGGGCCTAATGGTGGAGAATTAAAAGACATAGCAGATATATGCTTAACCTTAGACACGGACATGCGACACAGCGAAGATATTCACCTAGTGATAGGGCACATAATGGCATTGTTATTGACAACTGTCTCAATGGATCATAGAAATTAGAAGTTTGGAAATTAACTTTAATAATTTATCGATTAACTCGGCTTTGGGACAATATTATTTGACCGGCGCTCATCAGGGAAAATCAATGGGCGATGAAGTTTTTTTAATATTTCTAGCATAATATATTATATCATATTTTTCCAACTTGTGTTAGTCGCATTCCCCTCGTTTTAAATAATGTCCTTTT
>CAYLOF010000078.1:0-7283 GCA_964385215.1 uncultured Thermoplasmatales archaeon | reverse complement strand
CCAAGGTAAATGGAGAACATGGAAACTTTCTCAAGATACTTTCATGGTATGACAATGAATGGGGATACTCCTGCAGACTCGTAGATCTAATAAATTATATATACTCAAGAAATCCTAAAACATCTAGCGAATTTGAGATGGTGCGAGAAGTATATAAATAGACATAATGCCCTGGGTATGCTATATGTTTAAATAAATACTCACGATAACGTTTTTTATGGAGGTTTTGCTGTATGAAAGAGTTCAACACTTTAGATGATTTTGACGTAGAAAATAAGACTGTTTTGTTAAGAGTGGATTTCAATGTGCCACTTGATAAGGATACTCTTGAAATTCTTGATACTACAAGAATCAAGCTTGCCCTCCCAACAATAAAGGAATTAATAGAAAAAAACGCAAAGATTATAATACTTGCTCACCAAGGGAGAAAGGGAAGTTGGGATTTCATATCTTTAGAAAAACATGCAAATGCATTAGAAGGATTGCTGGGAAAAGAAGTGAAATTTGTGGATGATATTTTTGGAGAGAAAGCAAAAGATACGATAAAAAATCTTGGTTATGGAGATGTGTTATTTTTAGATAATGTCAGGAAATTCTCCGGTGAAACAGAAAAAAAATCTGCTGAAGAACATGCAAAATCAGAACTTGTACAAAACCTGTATCCATTGGCTGATTTTTTTGTAAACGATGCTTTTGCCGCAGCCCATAGAGCTCAATGTTCACTCATTGGTTTTACTGAAGTGTTGCCATCATGTGCTGGTAGGCTCATGGAAAAAGAGCTTACGACCCTAGAGAAAGTCGTAAAAAATCCTAAAAAACCATGCATATTTTTGTTTGGGGGGGCAAAATTTTCTGATGTGATTGTCACTATCGAACGTGTTCTAAGTAACAAAACCGCAGATAAGGTTATGCTCACCGGATTGCCTGCCAATGCATTCTTAAAAGCAGAAGGTTACAATCTTGGAGAAAAGAATGAATCTATGTTGTTAGAAGAAGGAAAACCAGAACAATTCGAAGAGATCAAAAAAGTTTTAACTTCATTTAAAAATGATATTTATCTCCCCACAGATTTTGCAGTGTCGGAAAATGAAGAAAGAAAGGAGATAACACTTGACGAGTTGCCAAGCGAACATAACTTATTTGACATAGGTGAAAAAACTATAGCGGAATTTAAGGAAATTTTAAAAGAGGCGAAAACTGTCTTTTTATCTGGTCCCTGCGGAGTTTTTGAAAATCCATTGTTCAATAAAGGGACAATGGAAATATTCAACTTTGTAGCAAATTCAGATACATTTTCTATCGTTGGCGGTGGACATACCGTCGCAGCGGTAGAGCAGATGAACCTCAGAGACAAAATGTCCCACATCAGTACAGGTGGCGGATCACTTGAAAAGTTTATGATGGGGGAAAAGTTAGCAGTTGTTGAAGCATTGAAAAAACAAAAAACGGATGAAGTTAATCGGATATTGCAATAAAACTATTTATAACAACATTGCCATATAAAGCTTATTGATGAAGGATGTTCAGATTTACGGAGCTGGCCTTTCTGGCCTTACAGCCGCCATAAATCTCGCAAGAGAGGGTCATGATGTTACAGTATATGAAAAAGAAAGGCAAATTGGAGGTTCTCAAAAGTGCCATCCCTCAGTGCACATGACGCCTCTTCATTTCCAAAAAATGAATGAGTTCATTGGAATTAATGTTGAACCTTTTTTTTCAGAACTGAACTCATTTAAAGCTTACATTTATTCAAAAATAGCTCGATTTAGTCCAAAAAATCTTTTTGTAACTGAACGTGGCCCTAAAAAATCATCATTAAACTATCGTCTTTACCAAACTGCTCTGGAAAATGGAGTGAATTTTGAATTTTCTCATCCACTAACGCCAAATATGATAAAGTCTCTTAACGATGAATCTATTATCGCTACGGGAGGTTACTCCAGTTTATGCAAACATTTGAAACTACGTCATGTTCCATTTATTCATTTTGATAGTCATAAGAAAAGCCAAAAGATGGATAATTATTGTCTGGCATATTTCGACACATATCTTGTTGGCTATGGATATATCGCCGCAAAAGATGGATTAGTTTCAGCTCAAGTAGGTTTTCTTTTATCTCAACCTTATGAGAAATATTTACAAAAATTCAAAAAACGGCTAAAGGAAACTGAGAATTTAGAATTTAGTGAATGGTCATTGGTAATGGATAATTATCCAGAGAAAACAAATCTGTTTAAAAAGCTATATGGAAAAACATTTATTTTAGCGGGGACGATCAGTGGCTTTATTGATCCATTTTTTGGGTTTGGCGTAAATAGTGCATTGATATCAGGAAAAATCGCTGCAATGACAGTAGTCTCCAAAAAAAGAGGAATTCAAGAGTTTAAACGATTCACAACCGAATTAAACAGAATGTTTCTTTTGTCTAGGGTTTATGATTTTTTGCCAATGAGGAATATTATTATTCCTAGATTATTTAAAAATACAACAAATAGCATACCACTTATTGGAAAAAATCTTCAAAATATCCCAGGATTTACCCATGATGACTGCTTTAAAATTCAAAGTATTCAAGATGAACGTTGAAAATTAAAACAGAGAACAAAGAGAGGACACAAAAATATATAAAAGAAACAGTCAAATATCAATGTTATTTACATTTTTTGTTTTAAGGTAAGAATTCCACCTGGTCTATAGTGAGCAAAGCGAACGTTGACCGGTGGTCTAGAGATCAGAGCAGTCATGCCTCGATAATTTTGCACCCTAGATAGTCTGAGCGCTGAGGGTTGAGCCGACCGAAGGGAAGGCAAACATGCCCACCCATTTGAGCGAACGCAGTGAGCGGAAATGAGTGGTACCCGAAGCGCAATTTGACGGGCTGGTAGATCAGTTCGGAAGATCGCCACCTTCGCAAGGTGGAGGCCGCGGGTCCAAATCCCGCCCAGTCCATAGCCACTTCTCGAAGGGATTTCGGTCAAGAGAAACGGAAAAAACCATCATCTGATTATATGTTTAGTGTGTTGCCGTGTATTCTTAGCCATTCTTTACTTTGTTTATAGTTAGGCAGTATTTTTTCTACATCTCTCCAGAATTTTTTTGAATGGTTCTTATTTTTTCAGACAGATTCCAGATAAAAAGCAAGGTAATTGGCAAGGTCAGGAGTTCTGCGTAGTATGGAATTTTCACTATCCAGGTTAAAAGCTTCAAAAATGGGAATTAATATTATTCTTTTTTTTTATTTTATATCTTTTTGATAAACTCTAAAAGTTTTATATCTTAATGCACCTGTTTTTTCAATAGTCCGCTGTGAAGCAATATTTTCCTCATCAATCCAACCACATTCTGCGTTAGTATACCCTCTATGCTTCATTTCAAGCATGGTATAATAGTTCATGCAAGAACCTATTTTTTTTCCACGATATTTTTTGTCAATTCCAACGAAATTAAACCGACCTCGCTTTATACTGTGCTGATGCCAGAAAAATTTAATAATTTCAATTGGACCAAGTTTCCCATTTAATTTTTTAAAAACATAGTTATAATCAGGAGTTGACCATTTGAATGCAATTGGTTCTTTTTTCTCATTTTCGGCAACTAAAAACAATTTTGAATCTGCAGCCCATCTTGCTTGTTTTATTTCATAACGACTTCTTACTTCTTCTTCAGATACATCAACATACTCCCAATGAAATGAAAAAATCTCTCTCATAAGAGGCACCCACCAGTTCATTTCTTTTCCAGCGCGTATTTTATTAAATTTTCTAACTCTTATTCCTTCTGCTTCGCATTTGGCTTTTGCTTCTTCTAAGTATTTTGGAATGGGCTTACTAAGATCAAGGTTATATGAGTATAGGTCTCTAATTTTTTTAAAACCATATTTTTCTGCAAAATCGTTATAATATTTTGGATTATAGGTTGCAAGTGCGTAAGGTTCAAGGTCAAATGCATTTGTTAAAAAACCTGATTTCATATCAATTTGACCCTGGATTGGTCCTCTTATTTTTGATATATTTTTTGATTTAAGCCATTCTTCACAAACTTCAAAAAGAGATTTTGCAACATCATAGTCTTTGATACTCTCAAAATAGCCAAAATATCCAACTTTATCTTTTTGAGATTCTATGTACAATGTATCAATAAAACCTGTGATACTGCCACAAGCAATTCCATTTTTATAAGCTATAAAGAGTTTTGTTTCAGCATGTTCCCAAAAGGGATTTGTACTTTGGAAAAAATATTTAAACTCAGACCATAAACCTGGTACCCATTTATCATCATCTTTATAAATAAGTCTTGGTACTTTATCATATTCTTTAAGGTCTTTTTGATTTGTTATAGTTCTAATAACTAACTCTGAGGAGATGTCTTTAGAGTAAGGTTTTCCAGAGTTAAAAATATATTTTTGATTAGTCATTTAGTTTCACCTTTATTTATCTATTTTTGAGCGATTTTTGAAATTACAATTGGACACTCTGCAGCTGTTCCAGATCGTAATAACTCAACTTTTGTAACTTCCTTAATATTGATTTTTACATTTGAATTTATTCTTTTTTCAAATTGTTTTTTCATTTCTTCTTTAATTACTTCGACTGATGGTCCAACATTTCGAAATTTCTCATCAATTATAATTAAGATATCTATTTCTCTAAGGCTTCGTTGAATAATTTGAAATTGGGTGATTTTATCTGTTTTTAATTTCAGCATTACCTTATTTGGAATACCCGTGATTGTAAAGGGAGGAATGATTTCCCCATTTGGCAGAACTACAGAGTCAACCTTTCTTCCACCAATATAATCGAATATTGGTATATTTAATCCACAATCACAAATTCGTTCTGAAGTAGTTATAAAATCACTAAGACCAGTATATCTAATTAAAGGAGTACCATTTCCATATAAACGAGTGATTACAACATTTCCACCGTCTCCAAATTTTTCTTCTTTTTCTTTAGGATCAATATATTCAATATAAACAAAATCTGAATTTATATGATAATTCTCATTTTTACACTGAAAAGCAATTGGACTACTTTCTGTTGCCCCATACATATCAACAACTTTTGAATTAAAAGCATTTTCTATATATTGCCTAGTATAATCATCTAGAGTTGCCCCTGTAGTTACTATTATTCTTGGTTCTAATTCATTTGCTTTACCACTTCTTTTTAGTATTGATAAAATTTTAATTATTTGAGGGTATCCTCCTAAAAAATCCGGATTAAAATCATTTAATTTTTTAATTAATTCTTCAGGTTTTTCACTTATATCAAATATTTTAATATTTTTAAAAGAAAAAACCGATTTAAAATCATCCATTCCTCCATGGAAAAACGTTGCATTTTCAAAACTATCCGGTGATAAATCTGCAAGAACCGCAATTCTATGTTTCCTCCAACTTAAATCATGGGCCCTTAAAATTCGAATAAAACCAATATATGAATTAAAAAGTGAAATTTGATCATTGAAAAAAGTCACCGGTTGGCCAGTTGAACCTGAAGTTGAAGACATGGAAAAATTTTGGATTTTTGAATTTGTTGGTAAAAGATATTTACTTTCTTTACCGCGAAAATCTTTTTTTGAAACATATGGAAGTTTTTCAATGTCTTTAATACTTTTTATATCATCAGGGTGAACTCCTGCTTGTTTATATTTTTCATGATACAGTGGAACAGTATATGCATATCTTACAATTTGTCTTAATTTTTTACTTTGATATTTTGTTAAATCTTCTTTTGAATACTTCCATGCCCTATTAATGTTAAAGAGATAGCTACGGGCCATTTTACTAAGAATGATAGGATGCAGTAAGGCATTCATTAATATCATTATAATGGGTTTACATTAAAAAAAGTTCTTATTAAATATATATCTAATATCGAAAATATTAAATTTTTTCTTAAATAAAATAAACAGTTAAATAACTAGTTTATTTTCATAGATTTAAACTTAACAAAAAGGGCTGGTAGATCAGTTCGGAAGATCGCCACCTTCGCAAGGTGGAGGCCGCGGGTCCAAATCCCGCCCAGTCCATAGCCACTTCTCGAAGGGATTTCGGTCAAGAGAAACGGAAAAAACCATCATCTGATTATATGTTTAGTGTGTTGCCGTGTATTCTTAGCCATTCTTTACTTTGTTTATAGTTAGGCAGTATTTTTTCTACATCTCTCCAGAATTTTTTTGAATGGTTCTTATTTTTTAAATGACAGAGTTCGTGAACCACAACATAATCAATTATTGATGTTTTTGCAAAGACAAGTCTCCAATTTAGGCATATATTGTTTTTTCCGGTGCATGTTCCCCATTTATTTTTTAGTTCTTTTATCCTTATCTTTTGGGGCTTTATATCAAAATATTTCTCATAATTTTTTACTCTTTCTTTTATTATTTCCCCAGATTTTTTACGATAAAACTTTGAAAATAATGGCTTTAAAATAATTTTGCAGTCTTCATCAGAAATATTATTTGGCATTGTTGCAGTAAACGTTCCTTTGCAAAAACTAAGAGTTGGTTTTGCATTTTCTTTTCTTTTGACTTTTAGTTTGTAGTTTCTTCCACGTAGTGTAAATTTTTCTCCTGCAAGAAACTCTTTTTGACTCAGGTTTATCTTGATTTCAGAAATTTTATCTATGTTTTTTATAATCCACTTTGATTTTTTATATATGTTTTGTTCTACTTCATCTACTGACAAATGTTTTGGTGCATATATTGATAGACCGCCGTGCAGGTCTAATTGCAAGCCTATCGTTTTTTGTCTGTTGGTAAATTTAAGGTTGTAATCTATCTTTGTTGCACCTATTTGTATCTGGCTCATAGTATGCTCCTTGCTAGATCCATTATTTCATTTGCTAGTTTGTTTGCTTCTTCTATTTCAAAATCTAGTTTGTAGAGTTTTCTTTTGATTTCTTTTTCCATTATTTTTTGATGGTTTCTTTTGTCTTTCCAATCTATTACTGCAAGTTTTTCTAGTTTTGAATATATTTCCTTTGATGCTTTTGTGAGTTTATCTTCTGCATTGTCTGTTCGTGTTTTTAGTAACTTATATACTGCAAATTCTTCTTTTTGCATATTGCGTTTTTTTGCAATTGCCTCCGCATCCAAATCTTCTTTTAGGTTGTCTAGTTCGTCTAGTAGTTTGAGTTCACCTAGGATTTTTTGTTTGTGGTCTTTTATTATTTTTTCAAGTCTTTGTCTTAGTGATGTATAATATACGGGGTTTGTTGGCATTAGATTGTTTATTGTTGTTCTTATTTTGTGTTCCATTATACTTGCTTTTGCTTTGTTTG
>CAYLOF010000077.1:0-7292 GCA_964385215.1 uncultured Thermoplasmatales archaeon | reverse complement strand
GTGTCGCAGGGTTCATTACTCCAACAGGAGGTGGTTACTACAAATTGTTCTGGGGAACAAAAGAGATAAGAATACCCAGATACACGAGCATGAAAGAAGCAGCAAAAGCACAACCTAAGGCTGATGTAATGGTTAATTTTGCTTCCGAACGTTCATGCGCTGAGACAACTATGGAAGCTTTAGAAACCGATACAATTCGCACTATTATAATGATAGCCGAAGGTGTACCACAGCGCGATGTAAGAAAAATTGCTAAGTTAGCAAAAGAGAAAAACAAATGGATTATTGGACCCGCAACTGTAGGTGGCATCAAACCAGGTGCCTTCAAAATCGGAAACGCAGCAGGCACCATGCAGAATATCAAGGACACAAAGCTCTACCGTCGTGGCTCAGTAGGTTTTGTATCTGTGTCTGGAGGGCTGTCAAACGAAGGTTACAATATCGTAGCAAGAAATACTGATGGAATATACGAGGGGTACGCTGTTGGCGGTGATGTTTATCCTGCTTCCACGCTAATAGATCATTTACTTAGATTTGAGAAAAATCCAAACATCAAGATGATGGTCTCTCTTGGTGAAGTCGGAGGGAAAGACGAATATGAAATTGTCGAGGCAATAAAAGCTGGTAAACTCACTAAACCTCTTGTGATATGGGTCACAGGTACGTGTGCAGAAATGTTACCTGGCGGAGTGCAATTTGGCCATGCAGGAGCAAAATCAGATTCAAAAGCTGATACTGCAGAAGCAAAGAACAATGCTCTAAGAGAAGTTGGCGTCGTCGTTCCAGAGTCATTTGATGATTATGGTGAAAAAATAAAGGAAACTTTTGATAAATTAAAGAAGGAAGGAAAAATTGAACCCATAGAGGAAATCACACCTCCACACATACCAATGGATTACAAGCAAGCCGTAGCTGAAAATCTTGTAAGGAAATCAACAAACTTCATTTCCACAATTTGTGATGAGACTGGTGAAGTGCATAACTACTGCGGTGAACCAATAGGCGAAGTTATAAAGAAAGGATATGGCCTCGGTGGAGTAATAGGGCTTCTGTGGTTCAAAAAAGACATTCCGCAATATGCAAGGGATTTCATAGAACTCGTGCTACAGATAGTTGCTGATCATGGCCCTGCTGTTTCAGGTGCACATAACACCATTGTAACTGCAAGGGCAGGCAAAAGCCTTATTGAGTCTATTATCAGTGGGATTGTAACAATTGGACCGAGATTTGGTGGTGCAGTGAATGGTGCAGCAAAACACTTCACATGGGGTCTTGAAAAAAATATGGATCCCAGAGACTTTGTAGATGATATGAAAAAGAAAAACATAAGGATACAGGGAATCGGCCATCGCATACACAGTGTAGATAACCCGGACGTCCGAGTGGAACTAATGATCGGTTTTGCACGTAAACACTTCCCAAAAACCCCGCTTTTGGACTTTGCCCTATCAGTACAAGGTGTTACAACTATGAAGAAAAATACGCTTATTCTCAACGTTGATGGTTGTATTGGAGTATTGTTTGTCGATATGCTAAGGAATCTTGGATACGATGATGACGAAATCAAAGAGATGGTTGATATGGGATTCTTCAATGCTTTCTTCATTATAGGTAGGACAATAGGATTCATGGGCCATTACTTTGACCAGAAGAGATTACAATCAGGATTGTACAGACATCCATGGGATGATATTTTGTATGATGTTCCAGATAAACCTGAGAAGGTAAGATAAGAATGTGGAGGAAAATGTAATGAGTAATTCAGATGAAAAAATCATTTACACAAAAGTTGATGAAGCACCATCACTCGCAACATACTCTTTTCTTCCTATCGTCAAAAATTTTACTGATGCAGCAGAGGTTGTCGTTGAAACAAGAAATATTTCTTTAGCTGGAAGAGTTACTGCAAACTTTCCTGAAAAACTTACTGAAAGTCAAAGAATACCTAACGATTTGGAAGAATTAGGTAAACTTGTAAAAAAACCAGAGGCAAATATCATCAAACTGCCCTGTATCAGTGCTTCAGTTCCTCAGTTAAACGCAGTCATTAAAGAATTACAGGAACAGGGATACAACTTACCATCATATCCAGAAGAACCGGAAAATGAGGAAGAAGAAAAAATTAAAGCTAGATATGACAAGGTTAAAGGAAGTGCAGTAAACCCTGTGCTACGAGAAGGAAATTCAGATCGTAGAGTTCCAGGTCCAGTAAAAAATTATGCAAAAAAGAACCCACATCCAATGGGCGAATGGTCCTCAGATTCTAAATCACATGTTGTATACATGGATAGTGGAGACCTCCATTCAACTGAAAAATCCACGATGATAACAAAGGAGACTGCAGGTAACTCTAAAATCGTGTTTTTAAATGAATCTGGTAAAGAAAAAATTCTCAAAGAAACACTTCAATTGATTGATAAGGAAATCATTGATGCTGCTGTGATGAATAAACATGCTTTACGATCCTTCCTTGAAGAACAAATCAAAGATGCGAAAGAAAAAGACATTTTATTCTCTGTTCATTTGAAAGCAACAATGATGAAAGTATCAGACCCCATCATTTTTGGTCATGTAGTTTCTGTTTATTTCAAGGATGTTTTTGAAAAACATGCATCAACCTTTAAGGAACTAGGTATCAGCCCTAACAATGGACTTGGAGATATTTATGCGAAAATCCAGGATTTACCAGAAGATAAAGGAAAGGAGATAGAAGCCGACATCAAAGCATGTTATGAAAATGGGCCAAAACTTGCCATGGTAAACTCTGATAAAGGGATTACTAACCTGCATGTTCCTAGTGACACCATCATTGATGCATCGATGCCTGCCGCAATTCGAAATTCAGGCAGAATGTGGGGCTCAGATGGAGAACTTCATGACACAAAATTTGTGATACCTGACAGCAGCTATGCTGGAATCTATGAGAAAGTCATTGATTTCTGTAAAGAACATGGTGCTTTTGATCCTTCAACTATGGGGACTGTTCAAAATGTAGGTTTAATGGCGCAAAAGGCTGAAGAATATGGTTCTCATGATAAAACCTTTCAAATTCCTGGTGATGGAACAGTTCATGTTGTCTCAGAATCAGGTCAAACATTGCTTGAGCAACCAGTTGAAGAAGGCGATATCTTTCGTATGTGCCAGGCAAAAGATCTTCCAATTCAGGACTGGGTGAAACTTGCAGTGAACAGAACAAAAACCACCGGATTTCCTGCCGTTTTTTGGTTGGATAAAGACAGAGCTCATGATGCTCAACTTATAGAAAAAGTACAACGATACCTCAAAGATCATGATACCACTGATTTGGACATTCAGATTATGACTCCTGAAAAAGCAACACAGTATTCATGTGAACGGATCAAACAAGGGAAAAATACCATTGCAGTAACTGGTAACGTTCTTCGTGATTATCTTACAGATTTATTTCCAATTATTGAAGTAGGTACAAGTGCAAAAATGCTTTCTATTGTTCCGCTGATGAATGGTGGAGGATTATTTGAAACCGGCGCAGGTGGTTCTGCTCCAAAACATGTTCAGCAGTTTAGAGCAGAAAATCATTTACGATGGGATTCTCTTGGAGAATTCTTAGCACTTGCTCCATCTTTAGAACACCTAAGCAAGAGAACAAATAATGAAAAAGCGCACATTTTAGCTGAAACACTGGATCAAGCAACAGAAAAATACCTGGAAAACAACAAATCACCTTCTCGAGTTGTTAACGAATTGGATAATCGAGGTAGTCATTTCTATTTAACGTTATACTGGGCACAAGCACTTGCTGAGCAAACAAAAGATGGTGAACTTAAAGAACGGTTTTCAAAACTTGCTAAAGAACTAGCAGACAATGAGTCAAAGATTATCGATGAATTACTTGCAGTGCAAGGTCAATCTGTAGATCTCAGTGGGTACTATAAACCAGATGATGAACTGGCAATAAAAGCAATGCGTCCAAGTGAAACATTTAACAATGCTTTAGAAGTAATATAAGTATGGTTAATCTTACTCATTCAATAATTGAAGAGGGTTTTTCTACCGAAATCCTCTTATAACTCTTTTTTTAATTGCTTCATTATGAATCTTTGTTATAATATGGGGCGAGTTAATTCTTTTTGTTTTCTTTTCTTAGTTGATTTGGTTAAGAGAGTTAAGGATACATTACTATGAACCTTAAAGGCTGTATTGAAGAAGTAAAGCTGGCCATAGATGAACTTGTGGAGATGAATAATTCAGTTCCGGTGATTGTTGAGGGTGTAAAAGATCGGCGTGCATTACGAAAATTAGGATTGACGGGAAAAATTATTACTATCAATAAAGGAATGTCTCTTTCCGATTTTTCTGATTGGGTTAGTGAACAGTATGAAAAAGTGATTATTCTTTCTGATTGGGATCGTCGTGGTGGTTCGATTTGTCGGCGGCTAAAAGAATTGTTGAAAGGGCGAGTAATTTATGACGTAACGGTTCGGCAGCGGTTGAGTAAATTTGCAATGATAAAAAAAGTAGAAGGGATTCCTTCTTGGCTTGAGACAATGATGGTGAAGTTAAATCATTTATAAATTTTCAATCCTCAAAAATAAATAATTCATCAATTGTAGTTTTTAATGCTTTAGCAACATCATAAGCAAGTTTTAGAGAAGGATTATATTTTCCTTTTTCAAGAAATACTATAGTTTCACGACGCACTCCCACTTTTTTGGCTAAATCTTCCTGTGTCAAATCATACCGCGCTCTGAGCTCTTTGATCCTTGTTCTCATTTCATTTACCTGCCCGATCGTAGTAAAACACGGAAAGAAGACACACAATCAGGCTCCCTCCAAAAAGAAATACAAATGCGGGGGCGAATAGTTCGGTGCTGCTGTGAGTCAGATATATGTATACAATTGTTCCAATTCCGAAAAATATTGTGTACATAAAAGCATTTCTTGTTGCCCTGCCAACAATCATTTCCAATCTCTCGTCGCTTAGATTGTATATTGCAAAGTAGGGAATAAAACTAAGGAAGCATAGGAAAACGGTCTTTCCCTCAACAAAATACAATACACTCACAGCGGATAGAAAACCCAAATACCAAAGTATGTTTTTCATTTTGCATCTCCTTTTTTTACAAGGCATAGATAAGATGCAATAAAAACGAAACCTGAAACTAGTACCACAACTGCTGTAACTCGACTTCCTGATAGTTCATAATCAAATAAGATTTCAAAAAGGAGAGGGGCAAAAACTGCACTCCAAATTGCAGCTATAAAGCCATAATATCCAGCTTTATAATTGACTTGTACTAACCGTTCATCTTTAGCAGGTAATCCTTTTCTAATGTTCTTCAACCTATCCCAAATAATGTAAGTAGCAGATACAATTAAAATCAATACTATAACTATAGAAATTATATCAAAAAATTCAAAAGATTCTTTGGCAGTCAAATAAATTATTAATGTTAAGATAACAAGTATTGATATTCCAAATCCTAAAATGATTGCTATTTTTCCTTTCATGTTTGATCACCTTTAGTTGTTTTTTTCTAACATTTTATTAATCATTTCTAACTTTATGTTATATATATCTAACATCAACTATTTATAGTTTTTCTAAAGAATTCCAAGAATGTTTTAGCATATACTTTTAAAGAAAAGTTATGATAAGCGAAATGAAAACAGATATTTTGGTGGAAAAGATGGCATGGGAAACCATTGATATTTACTATTTTTCAGGAACAGGAAACACACTGTTGGTCATTAAAAAGATAAAAGACACTTTTGAGAAAAAAGGACGGAATGTAAATATTTATCGCATCGAAAAAACAAATCCAGAAGAAATTGATGTTGATCATGCCATCGGACTTGGGTTTCCAGTTGCAGAACAGGGAACCTATCCATTCGTATGGGATTTCATCAAATCTCTCCCTAAAGCAGAAGATACACCAATATTCATGGTAGATACATTGATGACTTATTCTGGTGGCATAGTGGGTCCTGTAAAAAGAATTGTTAAAAACAAGGGCTATACTCCTATCGGCGCAAAGGAAATTTTGATGCCAAATAATCTATTCCCAAGAAGAATAATCCAAGATAAAAAAGAAAGGAAAATCCAGAAGGGACTTGTGAAATCGGAACAATTCGCAAATGATATTCTGGATGGGCGGTCAAGATGGACAAGGATTCCGATATTATCCGATCTAATGTCATTATTTTCTCGGAAAGATTGGAGTTGGTCGCTTTTTAGAGTGATTTTTAGATTAAGGGTAGATAAAGACAGATGCACCCAATGTGGACTATGTGTCAAACTATGCCCAATAAACAACATAGAAATGAAGGGATACCCAGAAATTAAGAATAAATGCATTTATTGTATGCGATGTATCTCATTTTGTCCAACAAGAGCAATCTATAAGGGAAAAAACAACTATAAACGCTATAGAACAGTTAAGGCAAATGAGTTATTGGAAGAAGAAAGCGTTTAAGAACGCGGCAAATATACAAAAGTGAAAATGACCGGAAAATTGGTGAAAACTGTAATTGCCGTAGTGTTAATTTTATCTGTAATAGGTTTTCTAGGTTATAACTATAATGCAGATGTTGAAGCCATAAGTAACATCGAAGTAAAGCTAGATGATATCGATCTTACAAACATTAACTTTACATCCTTTAAGCTAAAACTAGATGTAAATATCTCCAATCCAACAAATCAACATATATCTAATCTTTCATCAAATTTTGATATCTATATTGCTGAAAACTATGTTGGGAAAGGAAATTTTTCAAAGGTTTCAATTCCCGCATCTTCTCACTGTAGTAAAGACATTTTCGTCACCATATATTATAGTGGTTTGGCAGATGCAGCAGTCGATGTAATTAAAAACATTATAGCTAACGAAGAATTTAATCTTACTATTGACGGGGAAATAAGTGGAAATGCACTGTTCGGTCTAACTACAGTATCACAGAGTTTTAAAGCAATCCAAACTTACCCTTAGCCCACAGATTGGCTCATAAGTATGTTTTTTAAAATACTGCCATGCATCCCATAGCATTGTTCAAACTGTTTCTTCAATCATAGGGAATAATTGTTTATCTTTGAAACCACGTTGCTGCATAGCACCAGAAGGGCAGGCACCAACACAAGCACCACATCCCTTACATAACGGCTCGGTAATCTTTGCATGGGATTTACCATCGTCTTCTTCTACAAGTTCTATTGCATTATATGAACAAACAGATACGCAAATGCCGCAACCAGAACAAGCATCCTCATCTACACAAGCAACCTGTGGCTCTGCTTCAAGTTCCTTTTTGGATAA
>CAYLOF010000076.1:3348-7326 GCA_964385215.1 uncultured Thermoplasmatales archaeon | reverse complement strand
TGGTTCTAGCAAGTGTAGTCTGAAGACGAGAGCCGTCTGTGAGTTTTCCATCAACCACCGGATTATACACAGAAATCTGTTTTCCAGCTATTTGAGACAACCTTACCACAAACGAGTCCAATGCATCACCGCAATCAAAGATTATATTGCTCGAAATCGACTCATATTTGTTATGAAAAATAAAAAGTGGAATCTCTTGGCCGTCGCATGAGATATCTTCAATTTCCTCATCATGCATCAAGATATCTATTTTGCCATACCCTGCAAAATCCCGAAGTATATGATAAAAAATCTTATCCTTGGACTTGGCTTTCAGTTTAATGTGGTTCTCCTTAATAATAGTCTGCAATGATCTTGCAAGATACTCATTTTTCCCCTTCTCATCCACATCAAAATCATCGGTATCAGCATGTGTTCTAAATAAGTAAATTAGTTTGTTTTTGATTTGTTTTTCCCTCTCCTCAAGTTGAGGCTCGATGAGTTCATATACATACTCACGTAACACTTCATTAAAAACAATTTGTCTGGAGCCAAGCCCTTTCCATCCAAACCCTGTTTTCTCATCCACTGCCATTGTATCATAGTTATTTTCATTGGTGATCTGCATTTTAGTAAGTGCAACGTTAGACTCATTACTCTCCCCGTTAATCATCATATTTTTATTCTCAAAAAGTTCCTGCATTGCATCATGCGTTTCACTCTTAACCTGCAGAAGACCCGGGCCCACGACCATATTTTGGTTTTCGCGATTCTGATTACCAAACATCCTGCCGTTGAAATTTCCATTCAATAACTGCCCGTCTCCAATGGAACTTGAACTAAGAGGGAAGTTTGGTTCCGAGATTGTACCAGGGTTGATACCAGGATACCTGGCCGGGTAGTTTTTTATTTCAAAAGGCTTGTCTAAAATATCATCATTATCTGATATCAGTTTCGATTGTCTTTCCGTTTTAATATCGGGCTGTTTACAACCTATTTTTAACGACTCTCGAATTTCTTTTGTAGGTTGTTTTGAAGCAGCATCTGATGGTTCGTTAGATGAAATGTTTTTGATTACATCTTTCTTTTCATTTTTATTGAGCATGGAATCTATTTCCTCCCCTATTTCTAACCGCAAGGTACTCATGTTTTTCTTTGTTGTTTTTTGTTTTTCTTCAGAGTTTTTACTTTTCTGCAACGGTCTTGGATTAAATCTTATTCGTTTGCTGCTAACTCGGTCAATAAAATTCGTTCGTATATGTGATGAAAAAATACCATTTTTACTTGCCTGTGATTCTATCTTTTTTTCCATTTCAAATCATGCCTCCTTACCCATCTTTACAAGGGAAAAGAGACAATTTTTAATGCAACGTGCTGCTAATCGAGCACATTATTCTTCTCCTGATATTACCTTCTTTGTCCTCTCCCCAAGTAGACTTTTACAGTAAAATATTTTCCAGTTTAAATAATTTGTATGTATGTAGTAATGCAGATGCATATCCGCCTGCTTATTTTTAATGCAAAATACGTTGTTCTTCATTTATATTGGCATGTTCTTTCAAGAGAAATTTTGAAAAAAGAGATGGTTCGACCCACTCACACCTAGCAATCACTCGTCGTAAATGATTTTGCTACCCCAGATACAACAGTAGTACCTTCATATTCAAGTTCAGCTCTAAATAAATACGTAGTTTCACAGGACAGTCCCGTAACCCTCTTGTGATAAGTGCCATCGCCTGTATTTGGATTCCAAGCAGTATATCCCCAACTATCCTCACTCTGTTTTTTGTAAGCAAATCTTAATCTACCGGAGCCGTAATCCTCAAAATTATAACCCATAATTAATGTTGCAGCATTATTTTGAACATCGAACACATTTTTTGTTACAGCCATTGATCCTGTATAAACAACTCCCATGAATATCACAGAATTACTTGCCACATCAACAATCGTGATATCAACAGGTAGACATGTTTTATTCCCAATTGGATAAACAATTCGTTCACCTATAGTCCATGCCCCATCTTCTTTGGATTTGGTATCTAAACAATTTCCAACAGTCATATTTACTATAGTACTGCCTATGGTAATCAAGATTCTTGAATCCAGAGATATCGATTCCCCTCCCCCATGTATTAATATGACATCTACAGTCTCATCTAAATTTCCAAGATTTCCAACTACTACGTCATCCATATCTTCTATCTTTCCAACAATAGTTACAAACGGCTGAGGAGTATCAGACGGAGGTGTTAACACAATGGTATAGATTCCAGAGAAAACCGCTACGACAATCATCAACAGTAAAACAGTTCCAATTATTTCAGATACTGCATCATCTGTTCTTTTAATTTTCACGATATATCTCTGTATCGATTTTCCCATATTTCACCTGAAAGGAATCAAGTTTTGCTCCATAGATTCTCAGGAGGGTGAATTGTTTTGTTTCCATCTTATTTCTATTCAATCCACCCTAAACCTATCTGGGCAAAAATATTTACGATTTTTAGGGTGATATCAACATCAAGAGCAGAGGCAAATTCTATTTTTATCCTGCTATCGGTTGTATTTATCCAAAAATCGCTGCCTTCACTTAGTCCTTTTTTTGAGAGCGTACTAATGATAAACACGCTCCAAGCATTTTGGTAAGATGTATCTAGGGCAATACTCTGAACATCTGCAATATTGGTAACGTTAGCATCTGAGAATTTTGTCTGTATTGGATATGTACCATATCCGCCAACAGATACTTTTTCTCCAATGCCCAAAACATTTATTGCATCAAATGATAATTTAACTGTTGGATCAGAATACATCACATCAAAAGATGGTACTATAGACATTACATCCCCCTCAGATTGGCTAGTTATCACAGCTCCCACTTCATAGATGTAGGATTGATCAAGAAAATATACATTTTCTGATGAGTATTTTATCCTCCCAAGTGAATTTAGAGTTGAGTTACCATCAGTTGTTGTTACATTAATCCCTGAATTCGATGAAATGCCAAGAAATCCAAATGATCTACTTGAATCAAGAAACGGTAATTCTTTGTTACCTAAGCGTATTGAAGTAGATACTGGAATGTCTTTTTCGGTTAATATTTGCATATCTATTGCAAATTTTAGCATGGCAAATTGATCCGACACATCATCCATATGTTCAGCTTCTTCTTGTTCCATCCATCTGGGCACATAAAATGATTGTACAAGCCAAATAACTGAAAGTGCTAATCCCACCATTAGGACCGCTACAACAACTCCAACTGCTGCTTCATTTGAATTTCGAAGGGTATTGATATTTTTCTTAAATCTGTTCATTTTCTCACCTTGATTTTATTCATTTACAATTTTGGCCTCATGGCTTCATTAGATTAAAGTGATTGACAACATCGCCAATAGCAAGGGGTGTACCATATAGTTTAATCTCATCAATAATGGCATTGATTTTTCCAAAGTACAAATTATTTGTGTTTGTTGCAATTGCCTCTGTCAACGTCCCGTTGGCCATTTCTGTTCCATTTATATATAGCCTCAGCTGATTTGAGCTGCCATCTTTATTGTAGGTAAAAACAATATGATTGAAACCTGGAGAGATCGGTGCAGAAAGTATATCCGTATGTGTGTTTATCGTAGCAAAGACTCTTGTGGAATTTGCAGTAATTCCATAGGCACCATATTTGGATACTATTGTTCTAATTGTACCTTTTAAATCTATCTCTATTGTCTTCACAAAACCATCACTATCAGGACCCCGATATGCAATCGCATAGATGACGCCATCAACATGAATGATGCTAGGTTCACAACCAGTAGATGTGTCAAACTCCAGAGAATCATCAACTGTATTAACGATGTTTCCATTAGTCCCTATCCTCAAAGTTTTTATGAATCCATCCCAGCTAGAGCCGGTGTATGCAATAGCAAAGACGGTATCAGCAATACAAATGATGTCGGGCTCATAACAATAGCTTGTATCAAATTCTAAGCTATCAATGAC
>CAYLOF010000076.1:0-3248 GCA_964385215.1 uncultured Thermoplasmatales archaeon | reverse complement strand
AAATGATGTCGGGCTCATAACAATAGCTTGTATCAAATTCTAAGCTATCAATGACACTGTTAGTTATTGTCCCATTATTGGCTATTTCTATAGTTTTCAAAAACCCATCACTGCCAGGGCCCATATATGCAATTGCAAAGACAGTACCATTAGCATGAACAATATCTGAATATTGTGCATAGCTTGTATCAAATTCTAAGCTATCAATGACACTGTTAGTTATTGCTCCATCACTTGCGATCTCCACTGTTTTTATGAATCCGTCACTACTGGGACCCATATATGCAATTGCAAAGACAGTACCATTAGCATGAACAATATCTGAATATCGTGCATAGCTTGTATCAAATTCTAAGCTATCAATGACACTGTTAGTTATTGCTCCATCACTTGCGATCTCCACTGTTTTTATGAATCCATCCCAACTAGAGCCAGTATAGGCAATGGCATAGATATTTCCAACAACGTGAATGATGCTAGGTTCATAACCAAGTGATGTATCAAATTCTAAGCTATCAATGACACTGTTAGTTATTGCTCCATCACTTGCGATCTCCACTGTTTTTATGAATCCATCACTACCAGGACCGGTGTATGCAATAGCATATACATCACCGTTGACATGAACAATGTGAGGATAATAACAATAAGATTTGTCAAACTCCAAGGTATCAATGATTTTATCTGTAATTGTTCCATCATTTTCCATCTTCACGGTCTTTAGAAATCCATCGTCGCCCCAGCCTCTATATACCATGACATAAACGTCACCGTTGACATGAATGATGTTTGGATAATAATACCTAAAAACACCGAACTCTGATGTATCAATTATGTTATTATCAATCTGCCCATCACTTGCTATCTCCACTGTTTTTATGAATCCATCCCAGCTAGAGCCAGTGTATGCAATGGCATATACATCGCCATTGATATGGATAATATTGGGTTCATAACCATATGATGTATCAAACTCTAATGTATCAATTATGTTATTATCAATCTGCCCATCACTGGCTATTTCCACTGTCCTCAAGAACCCATCGTTATCTGGACCTCTATATACAATAGCATATACATCACCATTGACATGAATAATTGTAGTATCTCTTGCATATGTATCAGCCTCTAATGAATCTATTATGCTTCCTGTAATCTGTCCATCATTGGCTATCTCTACTGTCTTCAGGGATCCAGAGTCCTCGAAACCCCCATAGGCAATGGCATAAATTGTGCCGTTGACATGAATAATGCTTGGAGAATAACCATCGAACGTGTCAAATGAGAAAGTATCAATGACACTTATATTTCCGCTACTAGTTATCCCAACCGTTTTTAAATATCCATCTGAGTCAGGATTTCGATATGCAATAGCATAAACGTCACCGTTGACATGAATGATGTTGAATTCCTCAGAAACGCCCATGTCTGCTGTATCAAACTCCAAGGAATCAATTATGCTATCGGCAATTGATCCATTATTCTTCATCTGCACCGTTGTTACATATGCATCTGAGTTAACACCGGTATGAGCAATAGCATAAACGTCACCGTTGACATGAATGATGTTGGGATTTCCTCCATAGTTCGTATCAAACTCCAAGGAATCAATTATGCTATTATTAATCTGTCCATCACTGGCTATTTCCACAGTCTTTAGAAATCCATCGTTATCTGGGCCTCTATATGCAATAGCATAGACCCCACCGTTGATATGGGTAATATTAGGTTCATAACCATATGATGTATCAAATTCGAGGATATCGATATAACCTCCTTTCATCAGGCCATCACTAGCCATCTCAATAGTTACCAAGAATCCGTCATTATCAGTACCCCTACAAGCAATAGCATATGTATCTCCAGAAACATGAATCATATCAGGTTCATATGCATCAAGGACACCAAACTCCGAAGTATCGATAGCTGATGGCTGTATGTCCCCAATAACGCCTTCACTATGTTCTAAAGGTTTAACCCATGTCTCAATAGAAATCGCACTAGTAATATCCAATGTATCGTCATCTGGAACTTCAACATAATCATCTATTCCGTCAAAACTTAAAGCACTTTCATTTATCCCCATTACCCATTGAGGCCCATTTAGAGCACTGGGTTTAAGGGTTCCATCGTTACCATAGCCAGATGAATCAAATGCAATAGTCCCAGTACTCTCGTTGAGATGCCATATGGCCATCTCCCACCCCAAGGTAAAAAATGATGTCATTGAACCTTCAGTGGTAGTAGATCCGTACTTAAGTTGAGCTTTGAACCAATAAAGCGTATTGGGAAGTAAGCCACCAATAACTTCAGTATAAGAGCCCGTGCCTGAGTAAAGGGCCCCTGATCCTAGAGGTGGGGAGAAATATGTCCAGCTACCTCCATCAGGTTTCCATGCAAATCCCAAATAACCAGAGTAATTTTTGGTATCATAATCCATCCATAACTTTGCCGAATAGCTTGTAACATCAGTAGCATGTCGTGTAATAGCAATCGGATCCACAGATGTTTCTCCATCTTGGAGGATACTTTGCATTACCATCGAACCGCTTTCCGCATCGATAACTATAATCCTAACCTGTCGGCCAGTTATATCTATGGACGGTCCATAGGATAGTTTTTCACCTACGCTCCACTTTCCATCCTCTTTGGATTCATTATCCAGTAAGTCCCCAACAGACATATTGTAGACTATGCCAGATATTGTTATCATAATCTTAGTATCAAAGCTCAATGCTTCTCCACCGCGATGTTCCAATATTATATCGCCTGCCCCAATCGTTCCAAACACAGTTACGGATGGTGAAGGATTTTCTGAAGGGTCTAGTGCATCATGCATGACGAAGAGATAAACGACAGAGAAAAGCGCTACGGCCATCGACAACAGTAAAATAACCCCTATTATCTCAGATACTGCATTATTTGCTCTTTTGGTTTTCATAACCCTACTTTTCCACATATTTACATCCCCAGTAATATTTTAAAAGCCAACCAACTGATTAAGACCATCACAAAGACATGTTTTACACTTGAAGATAGGTTACCATCCTCAAAAACGCCCGCTACAAGTCCCGAACCAAGTCCCTGAACCAATGTTGCAAGATAGAATACCATGGAAACATCTTCCTGCTTAACAGTGCCTCCGCCCATTACACCTTGAAGTCCTTGAGCACCAGATCCTATCATGTTTGGGATAAAAGTAGAGGTCAATATTGCTATTATCGCCAAAAATACAAACATACCGACAT
>CAYLOF010000075.1:0-7457 GCA_964385215.1 uncultured Thermoplasmatales archaeon | reverse complement strand
AACGCAAAGTGTGACAGATGGAGCAAAAACGAGCGTGGATTCTTCAGAAGATTTGCTTTCTCAAGCAAAGAATAGGATGGACACAGGATATTCGGATCAATCTGCAGATTTAGCAGTTCAGGCAAAATCAAGTGCTGATAGTGCTAAAAACAGATTGGACACAATAGTCACAAAATTGAAGTTTAGTATATTGGATGGTTTAAAGGCAGCTTATAACGAAAAGGAAGGAAAAGTATCAACCGCACGGTCTGAAGTAAAATCCGCTGAAGGTACTTATGGAACTGATAGTGAAATAGTAATAGCTGCTCAAAATAAACTTTCTGAGGCTGAATCTGAATTAAAAACAGCCAGTAGTAAAATTAAAGAAACTGAGAATTCCCAGAGTTTAAGCGATTTATTAAAAAATGCGGAAGCAGGTTTTTCCGCTCTAGAAAACGTTGGTAAAGTATCGCAAGAAGCTATAGACAAAGCAAATGAAGCAAAAATGAATCTTATAAAAACTGCTGGAAGTATCGTAGCGATAGGAGCTGCAGCAGGTGGGGGATTCCTTTACTGGAGAAGAAAGAAAAAAGGTAAAAAAGTCAAACCAAAAGAAGAGAAGAAAACTAAAGAAGCTAAGAAAGAGAAGCCAAAGAAAAAGAAATTTTGTCCAAAATGTGGAAGCAAAATAAAGAAAGGTTCTAAATTCTGTCATAAATGTGGTAAGAAGATGGGATAAATGACGAAAGAATGTCCTAAATGCGGAAAGAAATACTCAGATAAACATAACTTTTGTGAAAGTTGTGGGAAGGAACTGATTAAATTCAAGGAAAAACCAAAAGAAGTCAAAACAGTAGACACAAAACCAAAAAAATGGTTTATCCCAGTTGTAGTTTTGATTATAGTTGCGATAGCAATTGGTGGAGGAGTCTTTTGGTTTTATGGTGGAGTATCTTTTGGAGTAACATGTAATAAGCCATATATCAAAGTAGGTTCTAACTGCTGCTTGGATCAAAATGATAATAGTATTTGTGATGCTGATGATATTACTACAACAACAGAACCCACGACAGTAAAAACAGTTGATTGTAGTTTGGCACAAATTCGATTTGAATATTCACATATAGATTTTTATCCTAATGGTGTTTTCTCTTTGAAAAGTATAAGCAACAGAGGAGATGTAGACCTTTCGGGATTTAGAATAACAATATATGAGCTAGATGGAGATATAAAATCATGTGATATTGAATCCTCTATAAGAAGTGGTGAAGTAAGTAAAATAAGTAATGAAGAAGGAGATTCTTGTACCACATTAGAAGATATAATAAAATTTAAAGTAACATCAATTGAGTGCCCAGAAGTTGAAGCTATAGAAGAGAGAACAGCTTATAGTAAACATTACGAACCCTATCCAGATTGTTACTCAGATAATGGTGAGATATGGAAGAAATGGTGTCAAGGAGTTGATGTATATGGGTCAGTTTGTCGAAATGGTAAATGGGTAGATGAAAAATTAGAGACGTGTAGTAATAAGTGTTTTGAGAGTTATTTTAGTGCATCTTGTAAGTGATAAAAATGCTAACTTTAATATTACTAACATTTTTGGTATTTGTAGTTCTTTGGGTTAGCGATTTGTATCTGACCTTAAAAGTTGTTAAAAAGGTTGGTGTTAAAGCAGAAGCCAATCCTTTGTTAAGAAAGGTTTTAAGCTTTAGAGGAAGGTTTATTTGGGCATTTAAATCAGCAGAACTTTTATTGTTTTTATACCTGATCTACTATTTATCAACATTCGGGACTTTGCCATTTTACATTTTACTTGGATATATTTTCTTTTATGCTGTATTAGTCGCCAATAACAGCAAAGTTTATTTTCAGGTTACCAAGAAAAGCAGTCCAGCTTTTCGGTATACTTTCCTAATAATTTCTTTGTTATTGATAATGTTCATCTATTTGAATTTTTTATTTTATTCCGGTTTAACGCTCACCTTTGACGAGTTGAGAACTTGCCAATCTGAATACAGAGATGTTTATCATGAATGCTATGAAGAGGATATAAGTCCCCAAACTTCTCAAGAACTGAAAGATATTTTGGAAACAATTGACATAAAAATTCCAATGCCGTGACAAAAATGAAAGAAAAACATATACTATTAATTTTGTTATCAATTTTTCTAATTTTACCTATATCAGTAATAGCAATTACAAATTTGGATTTTAGAATAGAAGTAGAAGATAAAATTTATTTTCCCAATGAAACAATTCCTGTTAACATATCTGTACAAAACAGGGATGTATCTTTTGATGCCAATGATGTTGTTGTTTCCATAAAAATTGGAAAGAGAACATTTGACTATGAATTTGGAGATATAAAATCTCAGAAAAGTGTTATAGAAGATTTAACTCTTCCAGAGTATCCCCCAGGAGATTACGTGATTAAAGGAGAATTGAATTTTACAGATTTTTTTGGGGAAATAGATACTATAGAAATGTTTAATTCATTCCACGTAAGATTTCCTGAAATAGAAAGACTACCAAGAAATATTATAATAAAAGATTTTATTATTTCTGAAGAAATAATTGCCGGGGAAACTCACAGTGTTTCTATAAAAGTCTCTAATGAGGGAACCGTTGGCGGAGATTTATTAATAGAATTAAGTTCCATGGAGGTTAGTAAGTCTAAAAAAATTCATTTAGATGCCGGAGAAACTGGAACTGTTAATTTAGATGTGGAATTTTATAATCCTGGGGTCTCTAAAGTTGAGGGAAGGGTTTTTGGTTTAGTTGACGATGAAAAATATTTGTTGGCCTATGACGTAACTGATGTTTTTATCAAAGAATCCAATGTAGCTAAACTCTCATTCGAAAAGATAGAACCAGTTAATGAAGCTGACAAACAGATTAATCAAAATGATGTAGTTAAATTAAAAATTTATCTCAAGAATTCTGGGAATTGGATGGCTTCAAATGTAAATGGAGTGTTATCTTCTTCTATTTCTGGATTAGAGGTTACGCAATATAGAGGGAATTTTGGTATTATATCCAAGAATGAATTATCATCTGCTATATTTGAAATCAAAACCTCTGATTCAAAGATAGGATCTGAAGAATTACTGCTGGAAGTTGATTATACTGATGGACTTGGAGAACATAAAACTTCATTTAAAATTCCTCTTGATATTTCGGAAGGAGAAGAACCTTGCTATTCTAACAATGATTGTTTAGAAAATCAAATATGCTCCAATAATAAATGTGTTGATATACCTTGTGAATGTGGAGAAGTCGTAAATCGTGAGTGTATACCTTATGTATGCTGTAGTAATTTAGACTGTGAAGAAGGTTATATCTGTAGCGATAACACCCGCATCTGTGAGCCATCCCAACAAATTAAAGCCGATGTTTTAATTGTTACATCAAGCAAATTGAAAACCAGTAATGAATATGAAGAAGTTCTTAAAGAATATAGAAAAACTATCCTAAAAGAAGGTTTAACTTCATTTTATATACTAATAGACTCTCCAAAAGTTCAAGAATTATTCAATATAGAACCTGCAAACCCCAAAGATTGGAGATCTGTAAAAAAAGTTTTAGATAAAATTACTTGTAAGGTTAAACCAGATTATTTGTTAATTTTGGGTGGGGTAGACATAATACCACAACCGCCAGCAAAAACAGAAGCTGAGATACCTATTATACCCCTTTCTGACGATAGATATGCTGATATTGATTTAGATGGTATTCCAGATATAGCATCTGGAAGAATACCTATAGATGATGTAAAAACTATTACAGATTATCTAGATATGCTTGTGGGATTACACAAAAAAATGAATATTAATGATAAATTAATTTTAGGAGATGCTTGTGGAGGTCATAATTGTTTTCTTTATAAAGATATAGATTATGTTTCTGATTTTGTTTTTGGTGTGAAATGTGAACAAAGCAGTAATTGTTTGAAATCACCCCCATATTGCTCAGGTAAAGGTTCTCCTCCAATTTTTCCTATACCGTGTGAAAATAAAAATGAAATGATGAAATTTATAGAAAATTCAGATTTTATATTTTTTGGTGCTCATGGAGATGGTAAAAGTTTTGTTAGCATTGAAGATGAAATAGGACTTATAGGCGACCTTATCCTCTCTGGAGAACAGATATATAAAATGAATTTTAGTAAAAAATTTATTATGACCTTTGCATGTTTTGGCGGTTCTATAGATGTTTCACTTATATGTCTGATACCGGATGCTTGTGCATATCCTAAATTAAAACCTTCTAAAAGTACAGCCTTGGCATCAGTTTATAAAAAATCTCCAATATATATTGGAAACACTAGATTTGGTTATGGAGGTATAAGTGCACAACTTTTCAAAGAAATTTATAATAAGGCAAAAAACGGTGAAACTATTGGAAATGCTATTTTAAAAATGAAACAGGAAAAATTAAAAAACGCTTGGAGTGATTGGTATAGAGCTGTAATTTATGAAATCCAACTTTATGGTGACCCAACTATAAATTTAATAGGTGTATAAAATTGCAGAAAGAAATAGTATTAACGGGTATTTTGGTTTTAATAATCATTGTTAGTGGGTGCATTCAAGGATCACCAAAAACAATAAAAGAAGCAAACATTTGTGGCGATGGGATTTGTGGTGCTACTGAAGACTGTAACTCATGTTCAGAAGATTGTGGATGTAAAACTGGAGAATATTGTAATGATATAGGAATTTGTAGAGAATACGTATGCGGAGATGAAATTTGCTCTCCTGAAGAAGAAAAAGCTCAAAACTGCTGTGAAGACTGTGAGTGTCCATCAGACAAAGTATGTAATAAAGTAACTCAAAGTTGTCAAGAGGAGGCTACCATTTCTGAAGATAATATAAAAGAGATAGTAAATGATTATATGGTTGAAAATGATTTTGAGGGATCCATAAAGAACATAATAGATACCTATTACAAAAATGAAATAATAAAGCAAGTAAATATTGACTGTAGCAGAGAAGAAGTTCCTTATCCTTGTGAAATTATTTTGTATATTAATAATGATGGAGAAATCTTAGAAGAAATGAGAACAACTTAAAATCGAACAATTATTTTTCTATGCATTCTGGAACTAACATATAAAACCAAAATTTAACCCAAATCCCGCACCCGGAATGAACCTTAGTGACAAGATTCAAATGAACGATGAAGACCGGATACGGGAAAGTTTTGGTCTGTTAATATTTCCATTCATTGATTATAAAAATATGAATGGTCTGAGAATTACAAAAAGATTGGATATTGCATGGGCAGTTATCGGGGCAGCCAGATTCTTGGTTTTGTAATATAACAGGGAATATGCAAAAGAGTCAATTAGGAGAGTTGTAAGCATTATTTCAAGAGGTCTTCCCCAGTGCATTACCATAAACGTGATTGAAACAATTACCACTACCAGCATGTCTTTCTTGGAGTCCTCAAGATTCCATCCCCTCACTCCCTTGACACGAACCATAGTTCTGTCAATAGCGGACCACAACAAACCTCTAACAAGTATCTCCTCTCTAATAGGTGCTGAAAAGACTGAAGAAAAAATAAACCAGTAAATATATACAACCGGAAGCTCTTCAACGGGGGAACCTGTAAGATTTAGGAAAAACCATCCGATTAGCCCCAGAACAACACCAATAACTAATCCTACCAAAATGCTCTTTGAGATTCCTTCAAACTTAAGGCCAATCTCGTGGAATGACATGAGACCTTTACTTTTCAAATAGGAAAAATAAGCTACCAAAGGAATTATAGCAATTATCCAGAAAGCTGAAACAATAAATTCGTTATGAATGCCAACTACAAAATTAAAATAAAGGTTGATAACAGCGAAACCTGCCACCATTATTATTAATCCAAATAGCAGAAGATGTATAGAAAGCCACTCTTTATCTTTCTTTATTTCTGACCACTTCATATTTTGTAATTCATGCTCTAATCTATATAACTTTCAATTCTTGGAAAACTTTGCAACCTGCTCTCTCCTACTCCTTTTACCACAACTTCTGCAAAAGTGAAACATGACAGAAGAAAAATGCATTTCATGCAAGCTTACCATTGACGACATAATCAAGGAATACGGTCAAAACGCAGTAGAAGGCGGCTATCATTTGGAAAAAGGATTTCTTTGTGAACCGTGTGTAGAAAATGACCTTAGCGAACCCCCGCTGACCGTCTATCATAACAGGGAAGAGTTCCCAAAAAGTATTGGCCACTACATTTCAGACTACTGGCTGGAAGGGGAAGAGGCACCATTCAGTTTTGAATGGGTTCCGACTGACGCCTGGAGGGGGCATTACGAAACCAAGCACAACGACGGTCTGGTCAGTATTTTTGACGATTCAATACTTTCATACCACGAGAGCGAACAGATGCTAAAGGTTCTGCATGACATATCACTCAAGGCGTTTGACCTGACGAACGTGGACTACTACAGGGTTTTCAGCCGCACATCCAACGTTTTCTGCACAAACATGGACATCTACATCGAGAAGGCAAAAGAGAAACTCGGCAACGAGATTATTGAGGTTGCAAAGAAATACGTGAACTATGACAATCCCGTTTTCTCAACAGGGATTTTGTTCCCAAGATCCGAACCAGCTCCCTTTGAATTGGGAAACAGAGAGGCAGTTAAACAGGCAGAAGCGAGACAGTCCGTAAAACAATTGGTTTTGGAAATAGGAAGCGAAGTACTGCAGGAATAATTTTTTTTATTTTTTTCAACCTTTGAAATCCACTCCCTGCCAACCGCTATTTCCTTGCCAATCCAAAAGACCTCTATGTCTCTGGTAAAAAAATGCCCGATATGCAACTCCGATGCAATGCTTCAGGATGCAAAGGCCATTCCTTCAGAAAGCTGTTATTCTAAGATTTACAAGTGCGAGAAAGGCCACGTCTACAGGGTGAAGACATATTTCAAGGGAATAAAAAGGACTGTCGTGGAAGTCCTGGAGGGTGAGGAAAATGGATCCGTTTAAAGAAGTTATGAAAATAAGTGCGATAACAATACTGTTCGGGTTGCTGGCCCTGACAATTGGCTGGCTTTCAGTAATAATCCTTGACCCGATTTTGATGCTTGAGATGAGGGAAATAGCAATTGTTCTCCTGGTTCTGTTCTTCTACTCGCTGAACATGGATAAGATAGAAGAAATTGAGGAGAAAATAAAGGTTGTTGCCGCAGGAAGGAAAAAACCGGCCAAGCTGGTGCCATAGGTGGTTTTTTGTACAAAGTAGCCAGCCTTCATTTCACAAATGACTGCAACTACAACTGCCCGTTCTGCTACCGAGAGAAAGGAAAAGAAATGATGGACAAGGAGCTGTTTCTGGGTCTCCCAAGGTTCCTGAAAGATGTCACGGAGCAGGTGGCTTTAGGCGGCGGCGAACCAACCCTTTACCCCGGCCTTGTGGAAAATTTTGCAAAGGAATGCAAAGATTACGACCTCACCTGCAACCTT
>CAYLOF010000074.1:0-7593 GCA_964385215.1 uncultured Thermoplasmatales archaeon | reverse complement strand
CGGCAAAGAAAGAGAATCCTTTATGCCCAGCAGCAGGGTCTGTTCTTGCAAGGGTGAGATGAATGCCTCCCCAGTTACTTGATTCGCTAACGCCACTGATAAACATCTTCTCGCCGTTTAATGCCCAACTGTCATCCTTTTTGACGGCCTTTGTTTTAGTAGCACCAACAATGTCTGAACCGCCTTCAGGTTCTGTGACGGCTATGCCAAGAAAAGCATTGCCAGAAGTGACATTGGGCAGATATTTTTCTTTAGCAGCAGTTGTTCCATACCGGTTAAAAATAAATCCCCAGGCTGCTTCAACCAGATATAACACGGGTATTGCAAGACTGATATCTGCACGGCCTAATTCCTCTGCAGCAATACATGCCATCGTCCAATCAAGTTCAGCTCCACCATATTCTTTAGATACGGTAGGGGCAAGTAGGCCAAGATGTGCCATATCTTCAATGATTTCTTTTGGAATTTTTTTATTGGTGTCAATCTCCCTAATTTTTGGTTTTATTTCCTTCTGAGCAAAATCTCGAACTGTTCTTCGCCAAATTCTCTGCTCTTCTGTCCAACTAAAATCCATTGGTTCTCACCTTTGCAATGATGTGATGACATCTGCATTAATGAAATTTTGCTTTTGCCTGAAAGATGACTATGTGAGATATGTTTTAAACATAGTTATCAACAGTACGACAATTGGCACACAAACAATGGTGGTCCACGTAACGGAGAGTGCAGTTACCTTTTTATCAATTCCATATGGAACAAGAAACATGTTGGTGCTTGTTATCGGAAGAATTGAGTTTATTACCAAAACAGCAAACCACTCTTTTGGTATAAAACCCATGACTAGGAATATGCTTAAAAAAATAGTCGTTAACAGAGGAGTAACTATTGCCGTCAGGAAAAAAATGTTCCTAATCCATGGCCAATGATCTCTACTTTTATGCCTTAAGCTAAACAGTTTTTTCATTTCATTGATTTTTAGATCACGAGGATGAATGCCTGTGCCTACATAGTATAGGGCTGCAGGTATGGTAATTGCAGTAAAAAACTTGAAAACAATGCCAGCATCGCCGAAATCCTCTAGATAAATGCCTGTTGTTCCATGGAATATTACAGACGTAGCTGCAAAGGCTAGTAGGTACCATGGAAATAATCTTAGATACCATGGCAATGCATGATCTTTAGATGTCCTGTCTCTTTTGTGTGCACGTGAAAGAATGTAAGGTATGATTGCAAATAGGAAAATAGCGCCGATACTCATGTAAATTGCTGCTGGAATCTGCCACTCAGAAATGGCCAACATAGCACCACCGATGAATGCCGAGCTTCTACCTTGATTTGTCAACACTGTTTTAATAAAATGTCTTTTAGTCGCTCCTTTTAGATTCATTTTATTTGCATTTAATTTGGCAAACAAATAGGCAAGAACATACATGAACCCCAATATTGTAAAACAGAATACAGAAAACAGCAGTTCATTTTCGCCAAAATCAACATTAAGGAATATTCTAAACAGCAACAGGGGGACAAAAACGTAAAGCAAGATAAGTCCGATTTTTTTCATAACTTTATCTACATTCGCCCCACCGAAAATTCTTGAGAGTAGCAATGTTACAATAAATCCTATCAAAATCCACGGAAGTGTCCAAAGACCTGTTATGTATGGTAAAATTGCATTTAATGTTTCAATCATTGGAGTTAACCCTTCAAAATAGTTTTATCTTTCAATTACTCTCTTGGCTTTTCCAGTGCTACGTGGTATGGTTTTTGGCGGTATTGCTTTAACAGGTACATGCAGGTTCAAGACACTATATATTTCATCTTCAACTTGTTTTTCAAAGTTATCGAGGTGTCCTTCATTGTGTCTATTATCTGTTGGTTCGATTTCTACTGATAACGAAGTTATATTCCCTTTTTTGGTTTTAACAATCTGGTAATTATCGCTTACTCCTTCGACTTTCATCAATGCAGCTTCAATCTGTGATGGAAAAACAATGACGCCTTTAACTTTCATCATGTCGTCGCTTCTTCCCTTGATGCGAGATTGAGTGGGAAGTGTTCTTCCACATTCACATTCCTCTTCGTAGTATGTTGCTAGATCCTTTGTTCTGAATCTAAGAGCTGGAAAAGCTTCCTTAGTCAATGTTGTGTATACCAGTTCTCCTTCTTCACCAGCAGGAAGCGTTTCGCCAGTATCAGGATCAATTACTTCAGTGAGAAAGTGATCGGCATTAATGTGTAATTTTTTTTCTTTACATTCGGAAACCACCCCAGGACCAATAATTTCTGTTAAACCATAGTGTTCATGTGCTGTGATCCCCCAACGTTTCTCAACATTGGTTCTCATCTCCTCGCTCCATGCTTCTGCGCCAAAACAACCTATTTTCAGTTTGAAATCTTTTTGGGGGTCAAAACCCATCTCTTCTGCAACTTCTGCCATGTACATTGAATAAGACGGAGTACATGCCACTGCTGTAGCGTTAAAATCCTTCATAACATTAATCTGTCTCCTGGTATTGCCTGAGCTAATGGTTACAACCATTGCACCAATTTTTTGGGCACCTTTTTCAAAACCATGTGCCCCTGTGAAAAGGCCATATCCGTAAGAATTCTGAAGGATATCATTTTTTCTTAGCCCATTTGCATATAATGATCGTGCCATGACCTCTCCCCAGAGTTCTACATCATTTTGGGTATATGGTCCAACTACAGGTTTACCTGTTGTACCTGAGGATGCATGAACTTCAACAATGTCATCTATTTCAGTGCAGACAAGACCAAAAGGATAAAATTCTCTTAAATCTTGTTTGGTTAAGAAGGGAAGTTTTTCTATATCATTTAAGGTTTTAATTTCGCCAGGTTTCACATGCGCCTCATTGAGTTTCGCATGATAAAACTTATTGTTGTTGTAAATATATTCAATCAGCTTCCTTAATCTCTTCAATTGCAAATCTTTCAATTCATTCAACGGTTTTGTTTCGATTTTCGGATTCCAGAACTCTTTTGTCATAAGAATTTCTCCCACCGAGGCCTAATAAGCTGTTTGGATATAATGATTTCGGGATTACACAGAAGTAACCATGAAAAGATATTCTGTGAAAATTAAAGAAAGATATAAATTAGGTTAGTTGTTTTGCAGCGTAACATTGAGATTAATGTTCTCAATTATTTGGAGGAGGAAATATATATGATACTTGGTATGGGTATTTGGGTATTTATCGCGTGGATTGGAACAATATTGTCAGCGGTACTATGTTTACTTTATGGCGTTTATCATTGGGTTATGAAGCCTGATGAGAAAAAATCATCTGAAGTAAAAAATAAACAATCTAAAAAAGGAGGCTAAGCAACTATGGATATCATATTTTTCATAATATTCATGGCTCTTTTTACAGGTATGTTTTCAATAATCGGTTTTTTTGGATATAAAAAAACCAAGACTGCAGAGGATTACTTT
Organism: uncultured Thermoplasmatales archaeon; assembly: GCA_964385215.1. Lineage (GTDB taxonomy): Archaea > Thermoplasmatota > E2 > DHVEG-1 > DHVEG-1 > DAOWHD01. The sequence continues at coordinate 4,139 of CAYLOF010000074.1, read as the reverse complement.
GTTGCCGGCAGAAAAATGGGATCAATAGTGATAGCCTTTTCATATGGTGCAACATTTATCAGTGCAGTTGCTCTCATTGGTTTTTCAGGTATTGCATCACTATATGGTCATGCACTTCTTTGGCTTGCACTACTTAATATTCTGGTAGGCATTCTAATTGCATTTGTCGTTTATGGTTTTAGAACCCGTAAGATGGGTCTATCACTAAAAGCAGTGACATTACCTGAAATGCTTGGAAACAGGTTTAACTCAACCAGATTACAAGCAACATCAGGTTTGATAATCGCTATTTTTATGATAGCATATACATCTGCAGTATTTCTTGCGATATCTTCTCTATTTGTAGTAACATTTGGGATTCCGTATGAGATTTGTGTTGTAATTTTCACGGTTGTTGTTGGTATTTATCTGATAGTAGGTGGATTGTATGCAGTTATGTGGACTCATGCGATTCAGGGAGCATTGATGGTTGTGGGCATGCTTATTCTTACTGTAGGTATTTATGGAATGCTTGGGGGAGTTGGTCCTGCTCATGAAGCAGCAGCAGATATGACTCCAATAGAACTTGGTGTCCCACTTGGAATAGGTACCGCATCAAATCCTTGGAATTTTAGTACAGGAACATTAGCAATTGACAAAGTTTCAAATTTCAATCACGATGCTGCAGGTTTTTTAATAGATACTATAAATCCGCTGGATGGGCAGATAAATGTTGATGTAGATCAAAATATTATTATTCATTTTAGCAATAAAACAGCTCCCAATACTAAACAAGTATCCGATAGATTTAAGTATACATGTAGCCCAGATCCAGGTGGATGGACCGAAGAATGGAATGAAAATTACACACAGGCAACTCTTTCACATAATGATTTTCAATCAGGTAAAACATATACTTTTGAAGTAACTGATGCAATTAGCGGATTAGGATCACCTGCAGGGGCTCTAGCACCCAGTGGTTTAACTTCAATGCCTCCAATGCCCTCTCCACCATTTTTAATGCTTTTAACTCTTATTTTTGGTGTTGGAATAGGTGTTCTTGCTCAGCCGCAGCTTGTCGTTAGATATCTTTCAGCCAAAAGTGAAAAAGCACTAAAAAAAGCAATACCATATGGTGGTATTTTCATCCTTCTAATGACTTTTACGGCTTTTAGCATCGGCCCTCTCTGTAATGTTTTAATGGCGGAAAACGGATTGTTTTATCCTGGGACACCAGACAGGGTAGTTCCACTTGTAATAGAGGAGGTATTCCCACCGTGGTTTGTGTTCTTATTCTTATTTGCAGTCCTATCTGCAGCAATGTCAACAGCGAGTGCGTTATTTCATACCGCTGGTGCATCTATTGGGAGAGATGTATATGAAAAAGGAATGAAAAAGAAAGGTTCTGAAAAGAAATCGCTCAAAATTACCAGAGTAGCTACATTGGGTATAGTTATTGCAACGTTAATTATTTCATTAAATCCACCTGATGTGGTAGCAATTATGACTGCGTTTTTCTTTGGACTTATGGCTGTTACGTTTCTTGCTCCATATACTTTAATGTTGTATTGGAAAAAAACGAGCAAAGCAGGAGCATGGGCGGGTATGCTAGGAGGATTTATATTTACAATGTTCTGGTACGTTCTCATTTATTTCAAAACAGCACCACAAATAATAGGCTCGTCGATGATAGATAACTATATGGTAAACATGCTGGATCCAATCTTTATAGGATTGCCAGTATCTTTTGTTCTAACCTATATCTTTAGTATTTTGATGAAGCAAGATAAAGATGAACAAAAACTTATGAAAAAATCATTTGAGAATATATAGAAAATAAACATCTTAATCGCATCATATCAGAAAATTGTTCCTTAGAGGATATCATATGAATATTGTTGTTCTGGGCTCTGGAATGATGGGGCAGGCAATTGCATTTGATCTATGTAACTATTCGTGCTTTGATGATGTTACTATTGTAGACAAAGATGAGCAAGCATTATTGTCTGCTAAAAAAATTCTAGAAGGAGAAAAAATAAATTTTCTCACAATAAATGTAGAAAAAGCTTATGATGTAAAGAATCTTTTTGAAAATTGTGATGTGGCCATTTCTGCCATTCCATATGGGTTTAACTATGAACTGGCCAAAATGGCGGTAGAGACTAAAACCCACTTTCTTGACCTTGGAGGAAATAATGGCATTGTTGAAAAGGAAAGGAATCTATTTGAACAGGCTAGAAAACAAGACGTTACAATTATACCTGACTGTGGACTTGCTCCTGGCCTCGTTTCTACTATTACTCGTGACATAGTTGAAAGAATGGATTCTGTTAATTATGTAAAATTGAGAGTAGGTGGCTTACCTGTAAATCCAACGCCACCGCTTAATTATCAAATAGTATTCTCGCCAAATGGCCTTATCAACGAATACATGGAGGATGCAATAGTTCTTGATCATGGTCAGATTATCGAGAAGAAATCTATGACAGATATCGAAACAATTCAATTTTCAGAGCCTTTTAAAGAGATGGAAGCATTTCTTACGTCAGGTGGTTGTTCAACCCTTCCACAGACATACAAAAATAAGATAGACTATCTAGATTATAAGACGATTAGATATCCTGGTCACTGCGAGAAATTCAAAATTCTTTTAGATATTGGGCTGGGTGGAGAAAAAGTAATTAGAATTGGAGAGCAAGAGATTGTTCCTAGAAAAATTTTAATTGACCTTCTTATGAAAAATCTACCTACTGCAGGACAGGATGTAGTGCTCCTTAAAGTTTTAAGTGAAGGATTAAAGGATGGTAAAAAGATTCGTTTGGAATACAAATTGATTGATTATTATGATGAGAAAAACGATATTACTGCCATGATGAGAACTACAGGCTATCCCGTCTCAATTATAGCTCAGATGATAGAAGATGGAACGATAACTCGAAAAGGTGTTTTTTGTCCAGAAGAAATCGTGCCACCTGATCCTTTTTTTGAAGAGCTTGAGAAGCGTGACATTCAAATCAAAAGGGAGATAAAATAATCAATAAATGATGGGGAATGGACATGGGTGCAGGTAAGGAATTTTTAGATGCAAAGGAAAGAGCGCTTAATCTGCTGTGGAAGGACAAAAGTGAAAATAAGGTAGATAAGGGAATCGAACGAATACTTTATATAATAAACAAATCCGATGATTATTACACCTCTAGTAGTTGTGCCGGAAGAATCGTTTTAATTGAGCTTCCAAAGATTGGTGATAAAATGGGAGCAAAATTTTTGGGGAAATGGCATAGACAGATAGAACAAAGTGAAGTAAAACTAGCAGCAAAAAAGGCAAAAACTGGTCTTCTATGGTTACTAGCACAGTCGCCGATATTGCACATTGCTGCGGAGACTAATAGTGCAGCAGATAAATTATTGAAAACTGCGATATCTTGTGGGTTTAAACATTCTGGTTTGAAGTCCATCATTGGAAAGAATATTGTTGAGGTTTGTAGTACTGAGCGCCTTGATGCACCTATTGGCAAGGACGGTTCGCTGTTTTGCAATGAAGAGCATCTCCGTCTTTTAGTAGATATTTCAAATGAGGTTATTGATAGGGCTAATCATAAACTACAACGATTTGAACGTGAGCTAAAGAAATTCTTAAGCACTCTAAAAACAACCAAACATTAAGGAGTAAAATGACGAGCAGAAAAACACAGACAGGAGTATCTGCTTGAGTCACCGGAGTTATGTAACTGATTTAGATATAATACGTGCGAGCTAACCATGCATTTTTCGGTATTTTTTCATATATTTTCCACTGTTCTTCTTCATATTCCTTGTATGCTTCTTCCCTAATGGTTTCATTGTTGAAGGACCAATAGTATTTGCGCATGATTTTTCCTTTTTCTTTGAATTCATCTCTTCTTAATTTAAGTAGCCGTTCTCTTTGCAATTCGTAGAACAAAGATCGAGCGTATTTGTCGATGGTCATATCTTCTACTTCCTTTTCACCATTAAAAATTTTTTCAACAGTTTTGGCAAGTTCAATTGCATCTTCTCTCTCCATATGGAATTTATTTATTAGCGCCTTCACAAACAGTCTTTTCATGATTTCCTCACGATACATTTTTTGTCGCTCTGCTTATTAAGGAATTGTTGTACAACTCTTGTCAGGTATCTTT
>CAYLOF010000073.1:0-7722 GCA_964385215.1 uncultured Thermoplasmatales archaeon | reverse complement strand
AAATATAAATATTTTAAACTACCCGATTAGCCTATAACTATTGTTTTTTCAAAACCTTACCGATTCTTTTCTTTAAATTATCTGCATCAAAAGGTTTTTCAATAAAATCCTCACCTAGAAATTGTCCAGCGTTTTCAGCGATTATATCTGTTCTGGCTGTAGGAAAAACAATAGGAATCTTTCCCCAAGAAGGGTTATCCCTCAGCTCATCAAAATAAATGCAATCTTCACTTGTTAATTTTACGGATGGCTAAATCTGTAATAACAAACAAAAAATCTTACTTTCGCGAGGAAAATAGCATATTATAGTAATTACATACCTGCTTAAAATTTACTCTTTAAAACGAAAACAGTGTTCATTGAGAAGTGATATCATATGATGAAAGTAACAGTTGAAAATATTGTAGCATCTACAGCATTTGCGGATAAGTTAGACCTAGACATGATAATACAATCGGTAGAAGGAGCCGAATATGAACCTGAGCAGTTCCCTGGACTAGTTTATAAATTAAGCAATCCAAAGACAGCCACTCTTCTTTTTAAAAGTGGGAAAGCTAACTGCACGGGTGCAAAGAATGTTGAGGATGTTCGTAAGACTGTTGATATAATAGCAGAGAAACTGCGAAAACTAGGTGTAAAGGTATATAAAAATCCTGAGATAGTTGTTCAGAATATGGTAGCTGTGGGTGATCTAGGGGGAGAACTCAATCTTACCGAGACAGCTGTGGGTTTAGGTTTGGAAAATATTGAATATGAACCTGAGCAGTTCCCCGGGATGGTTTATAGAATAAAGGAACCTAAAGTAGCTCTGTTGCTCTTCAGTTCAGGGAAAATAGTGTGTGCCGGAGCGAAGAATGTTGAGGATGTATCAAAAGCGGCAGAGAAATTGTCAAAAGAGCTTAATTCACTAGGACTTCTTCGCTAAATGGTATTAAAACCTGAGATACTGCTGCCACCCATCACAGGGTTGAAGGGCAAAGATAAATAACAACACATACAAATTATGTCATTTCGCTTGTCGCAGGGTTAATTTCATCTCCCATCAATTTAACATATGGGCATAGTCTCTTATCCACATGCTTAATTACTTTTTTTATTGCCCATATCTTCCAACCACTCGTCACTTGTTAATTTTCAATTTCTTCCAAGATTTTTTGTTAAATATACACCCAGGATCTGGAGCTAAATAATTGCCAGTGTAGCCATATGCTCTAGCCCTACATCCTCCGCAATAATATCGGTAATCGCATTTTCCGCAGTTTCCCTCCAATTTGTCTTTACTCCTTATTTCTTTAAAAACAGCGTTATTTATCCAGAGATCTTCAAAATCATCCTCTTTTATATTTCCTACAGTGAGCGGAAAAAACACGCATGGTTCAATGTTGCCATTTGGCCGTATAGCACAGTAAAACCTACCACAACCACAGCCGCCGATAAATTCAGCTAGATTCATGAGTTTACTGAACAGTTGAGGATTGAAAAAGTGAGTTGGAATTATTTTTTCGTTTTTGCCAATTTCTGCTTCCAATGCAATCCGGGCGAATTGCGGTGCTGTCGAAAGTATGTTTACCTTTCCACCATTTTTTAACCTTGCCCATAAATCTTTGAGAACTTGTTCTCTTTCATCAGGAGTTAAATCATTTTCCGATATGAACTTTCCACGCCCTGTGGGGACAAAGTTATAGGCCATAAACCAGTCCACGCCAAGTTTTTCGCACAAATCTATAATCCTTGGAATCTCCTTATAATTGTATTTTGTGGCAGTGGTGGCAATATTAACAAAAAATCCTTCATCCACACAGTTTTTAATTCCACGTACCGTCTTTTCATATGCTCCCTCTATGCCTCTGAAACTGTCATGGGTTTCTGCAGATGCTCCATCAAGACTGATCTGGGTAAACTGAATACCTGCTTCTTTCATCTCGCGTGCCTTACTCTTCGTAATCAATGTACCGTTAGTAGCAATTGCTACATATATTTCATTATCATGAGCATATTTAGTTAATTCAAAAATATCTTTTCGTACTAACGGCTCTCCGCCAGAAAACGCAATAACTGGAACAGAAATCCGATTGAGCTTGTCAATAACCTGTTTGGCTTCCTCTGTAGTCAACTCATTCTCAAGAGCTCTGCCAGCATTAGCATAACAATGTTTACATTTAAGATTACAGGCATAGGTAACATCCCAAACAACTAGTAATGGAGCACCAGAAACAAAAGGTTTCTGAACTCCGAATCTAGCAATGCCAGTCAGAACACTTGCTAAACCTTTTCTCCAAGAAGGATCTCTAAATTTTTCTCTCATTTGGCTGCTATCGACTCCAAAAGCACTACTGCCTGCCTTTAAAATCCCGCTAATTATCTTTTCTGCCAGTTTACATTTCAGGCATGCATCTTTTGTTACAGCTGCATACAGCTCAAGGGCAACCTCTATTCTGTTTTTCTGGCATTTTTCACAAAAACATGAGACACTGCGCAGAATCTTTCTTGCAGCAGGATTGCCTATTGTTGCTCTTAGAATCTGCAATGTTGCTGTGGTTTGCATTTTGACTATACCTCATCTACATTTGTCCATAATCAAAACAAATTTTTTAGCATGCTCAAACCTTTAATCATTAGAATGTAGCAAATTATTCAATTCACCAACCTTTTTAAGCAGGTGATTTTTAGCCGTTTCTACAATTTTCTCAACTGATTCAAGCGAATACCTGTGTGCCAATCTCTTGTTGTTTAATACCTCTATTTCCTTTTTCAAAATCCCCTTTTTGATAAGTAAATCTAGACGATTACGAACATTTCGTTCAGAGCGATGGATATAGTTAGTAATCTCAGATATCAGTAGACCGCCTTTTCTAATAATAAGAGCCTTTAGGATTTCCGCATCCGTTTTAGATAAATCCAAAGCAGACGCAATGGTTTTTACAAATTGTGAATGAATCATAATTTTACTCCAATATGTAAAAGTAGATATAGAAACCATAGCATATATGCTTTTCTAATTGCATATGTGTGATACAATGAATTCATATGTACGTTACGTTTCGGATTTTTCTAGAATTCCTCATGAAGATAGATATTATGAAAATGTTATTTTTTTTATAGTGTTTTGGAACGTTGCCCCTCTCAAAATTAAAATAATTTGTGATAAATGCCCTGCGACATTTTAATTTTTCAGTATTTTTAGTTCAATATGGACCCCACACAGATGCTTAATGTTTTAGATTGATAGTAAAAACGGAATTTTCGATGTTTTACTCTATGTTTACTCCACATCCTTCCCCTTTTTTCTTTCTTTAAACGTTCAAATGATTTCTAAACCGTAAAGGATTGTTTCAATTTCTTAAACACATATTGAATAAATAACAAGGTATATATGTAGGTATACAATATCACCTGCAGTGAAATCTCATGAAAGTTGACTTGGACGACATACGCTGTATCAAGGAAACAGCGTTAACAGTTAAAGGATCTAGAAGAAGGATTACTGTTCCATATGAGGTAGTTGAACTTCTCAGTCTTGAAAATGGTGATAAATTACGATGGATTGTCTTTAATAATGGAATGATACAACTACAAAAAGTAAATTCAAAGTAAATAGAATCACCTAAAATCTGCCATCCCAACTAGAGCAGAACTCACGGGGCATTAAACCTGGGCAGGAATAAAGAAAGAAAAAGTGGAAGTTGATTTTTAACTTCCTCTTTTGTCTCGCTTAGACAACGCCTTGGTCTAGCATTGAGTCAGCTACTTTTACAAATCCTGCAATGTTTGCTCCTTTTACATAATTGATGGATTTGCCATCTTTTACTCATAATATCTTCAAAATCAACAAGTGGCCTGGAGTTCTTCTACTGTAATTACGCCCTAAACGTGTGTTGTCTTGGATTTTAGAATCATAGCACGTCCAGATCTACCATCAATTTTGATTGTTAATGGTGCAGGCAAGTGAACGTGTTTAACAAATTTCAATTCTTTTTTAATTTTCTGTTCTTTTAACCATTTCCAATCTATCAAGCAATCTTTTGAATCGAAAGGTATATTGATATATCCGATTCCTCTGGAGATTATGTTCTGGAAGAAATGTGTGCCTTGTGATGGCTGGATGTTAAAATCTTCAAGCGCTGTTTCAACCATGACTTTTACACCAGATATTTGTCTCCATCTAACTGGCATACCAAGCCATCTATCTTGAGTGCCCCATCTCCCTGGCCCAATCAGGATATAAGGTGTCGAAGTTTTTACCAAACCTTTGTTAATCCTACCAACTTCATCTGCAATTTCAACTGTTTTGGATGAATCAAAGCCCTCATGAGGAACATACACAATATCTTGAATATTATCCATCGATTCATTTCCCAAAGCTTTACTAGATTGAATGAAAATATTTTTTGAATCGACGTTTTCATCCCAGGTAATTTCACTAAATTCATGTGAAATTACAAATGGCCGTATTTGAAGAAGGGCAAACGTGGGAGGTTCTTTGTTTTCTTTATCGAGTACTACTGCAAATTCTACTTCTACAGCACATCCCATTCCCCTTCTACCAATATCCAGAATATCTTTTAGGATAGATGCAAGTGGAAAAACATCATATTTTAAAATTCCTGAAAAAGTAATAAGAGGTGGACATTCATTGGATAATCCATCTCTAATAACCCCATCGATTCGGTCATATGCACTGGCAATAGAATCTAGTGTGCCATCTCTCTTGATATCGCCTATTTCCAGTTTCTTTAGAGTGATATCGTCTTCCCCCGATAATTTGAAGTTTTTCTTTGATGTGTCCAAAACATAGAGCATTTTCTGTGAATTTTCAAGAACATCTGATGGAGTTGAAAATTCGGGCATAATTTCAGGATATCTTGGAGAAAATCTAAGGACCTTCTCACCACCAACGACAGATTTGCCAAGGCCTACTGCAACACTTACAATACCGTCTTCTGCAGATTGATGCGAAACGGGATAGAAATTATAGGATTGGGCAACACCTGAAAACGTTGGATAAAAGCGACCGCCATAGTCTTTACCTACCATTTCTTGAATTAGCACAGCCATTTTTTCTTCTTCAGTCTTTGCAGCAGTTGATTCAATATAAATTCGGGCGTCCTTAAAGAAAACCGATGCGTAAACAAGTTTTATTGCTCGACATAGTTGTTCTAGTCTAACCGCATCATCCTCATGACTATTAGGAAGCATATATGTTGAATACAAACCCGCAAAAGGATGATTTTGAGAATCTTCCAGAAGGCTTGAGGATCTAATGGCCAACGGCGATTTAAAATGTTGCAATATTTTATTAAGATCTTTTTTTAATTCGTCACAAATTTTACCTTGAAGGAATGCTTCTGCTATTTCGTCATCAGTAATATCTTTTTCATCTAAAACTCTAATTAGATTATTATCTGAGATGAACCTATCGAATTCCAATGTCCCGATTACAACCGTATTCGGAATTGTTATCTTTACGTCTTTATACTTTTCTTCAAGGTTGTATCTTGCCAAGAGTGCGCTCATAAATGCAATTCCACGTCCCTTTCCACCAAGAGAATCACCCCTGAGTCTTGTAAAGGAAGAATTCATTTCGAAATTTTGTTGGGAAAAATCGGCAATAGCTCCCCGTTGTCTCTCCCCGCGACTCTCATTGAACATATCCACGAGGTACATTCTTACCTCATTCAAATCTGTAAAATCAGATGCTTTCAATGGACGTAGTTTCATTGCAAGTTTAAACTCACAACGAGCCATCAACCAGTTGGAGAAATGGTTTCTACTAATATGAAACTGTAAAGACTCAAGAGGTATTTCTTGAAGAGCTTGCTGGAACTCCTTCATATTAGAAGCGCGAGCGATATCAGTTGTCTGAACGTGAACATCTTCTAATCTTTTGTTTTCCCTCGTCTTTTCTAACTGTTTCCCGTCTTTTGGTAATAAGAAAATGAAATCCCCAAATCCAAGATATCTTAAAAGAAAATGCTGAAAATCTTCCAATATGGTAGGTGAATTTTTATCCAAAAAATGAGCATCTATTGACTCGGCTTTTTCTCTATTTTCCGGTATGAAGGATTGCAGAAGAATGGGCATGTACTTATCTTCCTTTCTAACATATTGAACGAGGTCATAGCCTGCATTTGGGTCTAGTTTTCCATTATGTTTGAAATTAACATCCGAAATGATACCAAGAACGTATTCTTTGTATTGTGCATATAGTGCCATCCCTTCTTCAAATGTCTCAGCAAGAAGTATTTTTGGTCGAGCTTTTCGAGTCAAGAGTCTTTGCATTTCATTAAGATCTTCGGAAAGAATTCGTTGTGTTTGTTTAACAACTTCAGTTAAAATGAGTGGAAGAATCAAGGAATAACAGCGGATAGAATCCTCAATCATGATGATTACGCGCACGTTTCCATTGACAGTGTCACTTGATGCGTTCCTGTTGTCCTCAACAAATTTTATAATTGCAAGAAATAGAGTTGGATCACCTGTCCAGAAAAATGATTTGTTGATACTTCTTCCATCATCTTTTTGCTCAATAAGATTCACATCAGCACTATCGATTGCTAAAAGAACTACAGGTAAATTTGGACGTCTTTTCTTAATTTTTTTACCGAAATCAAATGGATCCATGCCTATGTTTTTTGACATGGTAATAACCAAATCATATTTACGGCCTTTCAGTTTTGCCAATGCTTTTTTGCCTGAAGAAACACGAGTAATGCGAGGCGAGGAGCTTAGAAGCAGATGCTGATACTCCCCAATAATTAATTCAGAAATAAGGCCTTCTTCTTCAATGATAAATGCATCATATAAACTTGAAACGAGAAGAATCTCTCTAACTCTAAAAGGCATAAGAGTGTGATAAATCTGTCTTCGGAGTTCGTAAGTTTCTTCATAATCTTCTATTTCCATGGTATATCTCTCGCTTGCGATTTCGTATATGAAATAGTACACCATAAGATAATAATTTTGTCTTTATTGAGGCTTTGCACAATAAACTGTGCTAATCGTTAAACTACACAATAAAAAATAATCTTAATATGGCGGACCTTTAGATAATTCAGATGGTTCTACCTTTTTATTTAGTTCATATTTTTTTACAACAGATTTGACTAAATCTATAAACCAATCTGGAACATTTGGAGAAACAACTATTTTATCGATTAAGACATTTAAATCCGTCTTAACATGGATTCCAAACCATTTCGGATCTACATACAAAATATGCTTTTCAATTGTTTCCTCGTGTGGGGCAAACTTCACAATAACTGCTCTCAGCTCTCTTTCATGCACGAATGCTTTGCGTTTATATAGAAATGGATTGAATATATTTCCTTTAGGTATACTGTCCTTTTTATAATCAATGTATTTCACTTTACCGATATGAATCTCGTCTTCTTTATGAGGAGCGAAACTATCTTTCAATCGTTTAAAGGTTGATTGTATGGCAACACCTTCATTACTTTGGAGGCATATTTCCCACATGGCCGCTGATTCATTTTCATTCATATGCCAACTACTTAAGTTAACGATTTTTCTAAACTCATCGTATATTTCTGTTTGTTTCATTTTTATCTTAGGTTTCAATATTTCCTTCCAAAGTTTTACATCTACCTCGGTATATTTCCCTTCATATCTGTCAAATAATTTATCGCTTCGAACAAAAAATAATGCATTTTTATCCAAGTAAGATATGAACTTTGTGAAATCTACATATCGCCAAATTATTGT
>CAYLOF010000072.1:0-7727 GCA_964385215.1 uncultured Thermoplasmatales archaeon | reverse complement strand
TCGATGGGACATCCTGTCTCGAAGGAGTCCAAGGGTTCAAATCCCTTCCCCTGCACTATTTTAGTCATAAAATTATATATATGAGATAATAATTATCATATCTGATATCATGGCTAAAAATAAGAAATATGGAACGAAAACAGAAACCATCTGGAAACGGTCAATGCATATCTATCTCCCAACACAGGAGATGAAAGACCAGTGGACCAGTATTGCTGATAGTAGAAATCAATCTTTTTCAAAATTTGTCATAGAACAGGTTACAAACTCATTGAACCATGAAAAAGAAAACCCAAGTTATGAAACCAGATTAAACCTAATCAAGGAAAAGGAAAAACTGGAAAATGAGAACAGGCAATTGATGAAACAACTAAAGGATAAAGAAAAACTCGCTGACTATTGGGAAAAAGAGACACGTTCACAAAACACAAAACCGTTTCTTGAGCAAGATTTTGAAGGCGACAGGGGTTTTGAAAAGGATTTGATAAACCTATTCAAAAAAGAAAACGATGTTCGTAAGGAAAAGATTTACAAAAAATTACATGTCGATGTCATGGATGCAATTATTGTCTCGGCTATCCAGAAGCAGATACAAACCCTTGAGAGTTATGGCATAATCAAAGATACAGGGGCGTTTTGGAGATGGACTCTATAGATAATTCTCAGTTGATTGAGGATTTCATAACCGACTGTAGAATCAGGAGGATGAGCAATCATTCAATTGAGGGCTATAAATCCTCTTTAAATCTTCTATCGAAATACATGAAAAAAACACAATACAATTTTGTTAATGCCGATAAAGAACTCTTCACTGGATATATTGATTATCTTAACAGGCAGGGTATCTCGTATTCTACTTTAAAAAACCGTTTTTCCACCTATTGCTCGTTCTATGATTATCTGAAATACAAAGGTCATGTAAAAGAAAAAGTCGTTAAAGATGTCTCTAAACGCTATCTCACCAAATATAAAGATTGTAACTCGGAGAAAAGAAAAATCATCTCTGTCGAGGAGATGGCAAGATTCATAAACATGATACCAGACGTCAGGGATAAAGCGATTGCTTTGTTGTTTGCAAAGACGGGTATAAGGCGTAGGGAATTAGTTCGTATTGATTTAGATGACATTGACTGGGAGAAGATGAGCATAACCCTGAAGCCTACCAATAAAAGGAGCAACAGGGTCGTGTATTTTGATTATGAGACCGCAAGTATCCTTAAGCGTTGGATAAACAAGAGAGAAACTTATGCATCCAAGGGCAACAGGGCATTGTTTGTCTCTTATATCAACAGGAAAAAACGTCTTAATAGGAATGGGGTTGCCTATGTCTTTGTTAAATGGGCAGAGATGGCAGGACTTCATGATGTATCCTCTGAAAAGTTGGGCGATAAATTCACGCCTCATTGTTGCCGTCATTGGTTCACGACACATCTTTCAAGTGGGGGTAATGGTATGCCTCGGGAGTTCATCAAAGAACTTCGTGGCGATGTAAACAAAGAAGCAATGGATATCTATAACCATATTGACCATGAGGATTTGAGGAAATCATATCTGGTCCATATCCCTAAGTTGGGGATTATCTGATATTGTTATTTTATTTTTTCAAATAGTAATTTTTCTATGTTTATTGGTGGTAGATGCATTACAACAGTGATATGTGGTTCAAGGTTCAACCATGTTTCACAATCATCTTTTTCTATGGCTTCTCTTACGTCTTTGAATAATCCTCCTAAATCGATGAGGAGTTCTTCCCATTCTTTAGAGATTTTTCTTATCTTCTTCTGTATTTCTTCCGAATTTTTATATTCTTTAGAGATTTTTTCTGAGAGATATATATCAATAAACTTCCTTGCAGATATTATATGGCTGTTGGCTTCCATAAGTTCTATACTCTCAGCATATTTTTCTAAAACATTTATGTTTTTCATTGTTGGCAGTAGTTTGTTGAGAGCATTTCTTACATGAAGGTTTAGAGTATATTTTTTTGCCCCTTCTTCTTGGTTAATGAAACCTTTTTTCTCAAGACTTTTCAAGCATTCCCAAATCCTTTTTTCATCTGATGGGATTTCGCCAGTAATTAGATAGTCTTTTTCTTTGTCTTCTTCAAGTTTAATCCTGATATTATTAACAGTTGCTTCTGATAGATATGGATTATCTTTTCTTTCAACTGTTATTTTTTCGCCGAGTAATGCATAAACGATTTCTCTTAGACTAAGACCCTTTGGGTAGGCATATAATATTTTCAGTATATTGTTGTGTTTTTCGTTATTGATTAGATAGTTTGATACTTCTTTTTTCATATAATCACCAATTATCCGATATAAATCGTATAAATCGGATAATATTTAAATATTGCTATAGTCTTAACTACACTCAATATGCAATTTCAAAACAGACGTCTCATAAGAGTCGGTAAATCAAGCCTTGCAGTAATCCTCCCTAAACCATGGTTGGATTATTACGGGCTTGAATATGGTGATAGCATCGAGGTTTATTCAAACCGCAGGATTGTGATAAAGCCTCCTTCAAAGGGTGATAGTAAGTGATAATTCAGAACACTCATGAGATTATCGGGACATTGACCGACATCATATCCGAGGATGGACAGATGAAGGTTTTAATCTCTGCTCAGAAGGAGATTATGATACCTGAAGGAGCAGTGTCTTTAGTAGAACTTAAGGATTTGATAGGTAGAAAAATCGGTATCATCAATGTCGATGGGGATTATACAATAAGAATTGTGAGGAGATGAATACGATGGATGTAAATTTAAATGAAAAAAAAGAAATTAACGATGGATACTGTAATAGACCTCTGTATTGACAATGCATTGTCTATACATAATAGTGACCTTATTTCTTTAAAACAATTTTTTAGGGGGCTTTTTGATTGATTGCAAAAGAAAAGTCAATCAATATTCGTGTATCTAAAAAAGAACATGATAATGTTAAAAAATATGGGTCGAAATTTTCAGAAATATGGAAGATTGGTTACGAAATCTGGATAAGGAAATTACCAAATTTATTACATGAGCAGTCAGAAAAATATAGAAAATTGTATGAACAATGTGTTGACAATTTTGAGAAATGTAGGGACAATGCACATACGATTGAATCGGAATTAGACTCATTATGTGAACTATACATAAATACAGGACGCTCTGTTGAAAAACCATTACAACAAGATAAGAATTGGATAAAGGCTCGTATCAGTAAATTGGATGGGGTTTCTGAGAGGATTTTTTTAGAACGTTGTCAAATTTTAAAGGAATGTAAAAATAATGAAAGATAAAACAGAAGAAACTGGTGGAAAACAGACCAAATTATTACCCGATGAGATTGTAGATATTAAAGAGGAGATTGACGAGATTTGCATGTTGATTAATAATAATGATGTTCGATTATGTGCACGAAGCATTCTTTTATTGGCTGAAAAAAAGAAAAATAGAAAATGTTCAAAGGCAGAATTATTACATCTTATTGTAAAAGCAACAGGTAAACATAGACGTAGTACTTTAGAGAGTATTTTCAAACGAATAAGAACATATGATATTTTTTATGGCTGTGAACTTGGGCGTTCTGTTGTTATTAGACAACCAAGTGAGATTAGAATATTTCTTTTGGAGTGAATTATATGAAAAACGAACAGGAATATAAAAAACATCTGAACGAAGGCGGGTATTTCGCAACTGGAGTTGCAGAGAAACTGATTGGCAGGGATGATAGGGATTTGCAGTTCCAACTTGCTAAAACGATTTTCAAGTTATCTTGCAGCCCACATCATTATTTTTCGCAGAACTGCGGGAAAGATGAACCGAAGCGGGAGCCTCCGACTGAGAAGCAGGTCGCCTATGCTCATAAACTGGGTATCAAGGACCCTGGAAGTTATTCAAAGGAGCAGTTGTCTGAGAAGATTGACCAGGTAAGGAAGGGTTAAGAAAGAATTTAATCAAAAGGTGTTGGGTTGAACTTAACAAAAAAATCGTTAACAAAATGGTTTGATTTAAATCAGGAAACCATTGAATTGAAACATAAGATAGATGATATATTTTCAAAATTTGAATTGGATGAACATATAGATGAAGAATCATCAGAAAATATTAAAAAATATGAAGAGAGAAAAAAGATTTTAGATGAACAAACTCAGGAGTATTATAATCAGTATATCATTGACCGAGAAGATATTATAAAAACATGTTTTCCTGTTATCGAAGATTTTTTAAAGGAACATGTTTCAACAAGAGAAAGCAAAATTTGTGAACAACTAAAGATACCCTCTACTGTCGTTGGTGCTGTTATAGATAGGATGAAAGATGGAAGGATTAGTTACTGTATTGCCTGTGGTAGCGTTATCTATATCAAAGGTTTAATGCAGAGAAAAAAACTACAAGATTAAGTAGCGACAGTAGTAATAACCGTCATCTGCATGCATTTACCCGACATTCTGTCAGAAGTAACTGCAAGCCTATGTTTTTCATTATAAATGTCTGTCTATTGTATGTTTTACTATCTTTATTTGTCATTAAACCATGTCGAAAACCATTGTTTTTTGTTGTTTTCATATTACTGTTTTTGGCGGTTGGGGTGTTTTAAACCCCCCCAACTGGTTGTTATAGTGGTTTTCTGTATCCGCAACTTAAGTTGCAGAAACATGAAACACGTCCCATCTGAGGGAACCACGGGTCGCCACCCAAAAAAATGTTATATACCTGGTAAAGGCTTGTTACAAATAGGCGTAATAGCCTCATGGCATCATCAAATGAAAAGGGGTTTAATCAAAACTTGAAGTCATTATTTTGCTATTCTTGTTGCCATGTTTCCCCTTTTCAACAAAAAAGATTTGGAGGATTGATAGAATCGGAATATTGGTAGATGAAGAAGACGCTAAAAATACACCCTGCTCCTGCTTTAAACTGAGCAGTGGTTCACTTTTATGCTATACGAAGGGTGTTATGGGTTTTTTATCTGAGGGGCAGAAGGACTTGTTTTGTGATGGAATTTTTATCCGTCCAGCGACTCCTGAGATGGAAAGGCATCTTGAGGAATTCTCAGACATGGCTCATGCGTGTTCTGAGAGGGTCAGAAAGGACCATTGCAAGGGAGAACGCCTTATGCCGTTCTTGGATTGCATGAGTGAAGGAGGTGAATGAATTGTTAAGTGAGACTGAGAAGAAATATCTCGATGGTAGTTATACCCCAACTGATAGATACAAAAGCACGTTGAACACACGGATTCGCAAAAAGGCGGTCAATGAACTCGAAGACATGTTTTTGATTTGCAGAAACAAGGAGAGAATCATCCCGAAGACCAATAATGTGAAAAACTGGGATGATGTCAAAACATTTTGCGACACTACGAATGTGAAATAGGTGTCCGCTCTTTTTTTCTATGGATTTATACGTTAGATTGGGATTAAAATGAAGGTTGCACTCTATGCACGTGTTTCAACACAGGACCAAAATCCAGAGATGCAAAAGAAGGCTTTAATTGAAAAGACAGAAAGAGAAAGATGGGAATATGAACTTTTTGAAGAGAAGGAGAGTACAAGAAAGACCAGACCTATAAAATACGAACTGTATCAACGTCTCCTCAAAAAAGAATTTGATGCAGTGATTGTTTGGAAGATAGATAGATGGGCAAGAAGCACTCAGGAATTGAGCAGAGAGGTCGTAACGCTTTATAGTAAAGGTGTAAAGTTCATATCACTGACTGATAACATCGACCTGTCCAGTGCCTCTGGTACACTTCAGTTCAACATTATTTCAGCATTTGCACAGTTTGAACGTGACATAATATCAGAACGCACTAAGGAAGGATTAAAACATGCCAAGAACGTTGGTAAGCGTGGACCTGACAAAAAGAGACGTAGAAGGTCTGGATATTATCAGAGATGGAGTAAATGACAGGGTGAAGGTCGTAAGATTTATCTGTGACATTGTCCTCCAACCAATGATTCAACAAATGGTTTATAAATATCAAGAAGCTTTATTAGAACATGAGTTGGGAAGATTTTGATATTTTCATCGGCGGGGATTGTGATGAAAACTTAATAAAAAAATCTATTTTTGTTTTTAATCATATTAACATTTATCCTTACTTGCTCTGTGATTGGATTCAAGAAAATAATTCGAAATATCATGATATGGTCAGGTGGCTAATCGAGAATGGACTATTGAAAATTGTCATGACAAAAGAGGAATTAGAATCGGACCTCAGAGACAAGATTTATTACAGTTCCAATCGAGAATTACATGAACTTGCCTATAGAAATATACCAAAATTAGCAAACCCTCCAAAATACCCTAAAGGATACGAAGAGAGTTTAGCATTATCTTCTAAACAAGATGCTCAAGATCCGATAATGAAAGATATTTCGTTAAAAGCATTCAGAAAGCGTTTTGAAGATGATTATTGGTCTACGGATTCTTATCAACAAGTCATCAATTCTCCAGTTCTTACTCCAAAAGAAAAGGAAGGATTTAGACAGGAAATCGAAAAAATATATCAGATGCAATTGAGTTTTTACCTTAAAAGACCTTTAGACGAACATCATTTTCAAAATAGAAATGAAGTGATATTTGACCAATTCTGCTCAAGTTATTCAGTCCATATCAATGCTTCTGAGAGAGAATTTTACGAGTATAAGTTAAGTGGTTATCGTGATTATAATGCTTTGAGAACAATTCGAGCAGCCGAGACAATCCTACCATTAGTAAATCAAAAACCCATTCAGGATTTTTCCTTTAAGGAACTCTTGGAAATTCGTAAAAATGGAACTTGGAAGGGGGCAATGAGGGTTCTGAGTGGAATTGCACATGAAATTCCATGTTCAGAGGAACAAGTCGAATACCAGACTATTGCCAAGGATAAAATTCAGAACGTTCTTTTCGATGTAATGGAAGCAGAAAGAGGTTCAGTCTTGTCTGATTCAATCAAAGCCGTCTGTAATATGGGCTTGAACTTCATCCCAATTATTGGTCCAGTATTAGGTCCAATGAAGGATGTTTCTGACCCATTCGTGAATTACTTGAAAAATCAAGAGGGAAAAAAGAAATTGGCCTATTTCCTTCTTGATTTAAGATAATATACATTCTATAGGGGTACTCCCATTATAAAAATAAACCATTCCAAGATGAACTTTCAGAAATCCATTACCCAAGGATAGAATTTGATTTGTTTTGGTATATAGGTTCAAGGTTCTGTTCTAATCGCCTTTTATGTGAAACTTGTTGGATTAACGGATATTGTAAAAAAGGGTCCCCTATAAATTATGAAAATTCATAGGGGAAGAAACCCGAAATAAAAAAAGGGACGTTTATTTGAACTGTTGGAACCGTATTATCGTCTCCAGCAATACTTAAATGAGTGTTATCAGATTTCAAAATAATGGAAGCAAGTCAGGGAAAGGTTGAACATAAGGAGAAAACACCCAATATAATTGTAGATTTAGTTAATAAATTTAAACGGGATTTATCTGCTTATAAAAGCCATGGTTATAATGAAGCACAACTTCGTGAGGAGTTCATTAATCCCTTTTTTGAGGCTCTGGGTTGGGACATATATAATCGTAGTGGTGTTGCTCCTGCTTATCGGGACGTAATACATGAGGATTCTATAAAGATGGCAAGTGGGACAAAGGCACCTGATTATTGTTTTACACTTGCTGGTAGAAGGATGTTTTTTGTTGAGACTAAGAAGCCATCTGTTAATATTAAGGAAGATGTTAG
>CAYLOF010000071.1:0-7743 GCA_964385215.1 uncultured Thermoplasmatales archaeon | reverse complement strand
GAATTTACAGTTGGATTAAGTATTACACATAGTTCCTTGATATGTTTTAATAAACCGGCAATAAAATGTCGAGCAACATCGCTTAATTGATTTTCACCATTGGGATCATAGAAAGCATTTTTTCCATAGGTGGTAAAGAGTGATTGATGGACATGCATACCTGAACCAGCTACTCCATACAATGGTTTAGGCATGAATGATGCATGCAAATCATGTTGGGCAGATATTACCTTTGTTATATATTTTAGTGTAATGGTTCTATCTGCTGTGGTTATTGCATCGGCATATCGGAAATTTATTTCATGTTGCCCACAGGCAACCTCATGGTGCGATGTAAATGTATTTATGCCCATCTCTTCCAATGCTAGGGAGACGTCTGCACGAATTCCCTCTGCTATATCGCGGTGGGATAAATCAAAATATCCTGCAGAATCGTTAGGAGTTAATGTAGATTTTCCTCCATTTTTTTTAAATAAAAAGAATTCACATTCTGGTCCAGTGTTGTAGATATATCCAAGATCTCTGGCTTTTTTAACGATTTTCTCCAAAATGTATTTCGTATCGCCATCAAATCGTTTTCCATTTGGCTCGTAGATATCACAGTTAATTTTCGCTGTTTTTCTTTTTTCAATATTCTCAGGGAGAATTGTAAAACTCCTTGGGTCTGGCTTTGCGATTTTATCTGATTCTTCTATTGTTGCGTATCCTGCTATTGATGATCCATCAAATGGTATACCCTCAGTTAATGCTTCTTCCAGCCTGCCTGTTGGAATAATTATGTTTTTTGGCGTACCAAGAATGTCGACGAATTGTAGTCTAACAAAGACTACATTCATTTCATTTGCAGTTTCCACTACCTTAGAAATATCGCTGCTTTCATTTGCAAGTTCTAACGAATTATTTTCGTTTTTAAACTGGTGATCCATCTTTGTCCTCCACCAACTCAATAATAAACAACATGGGGAATGTTAATTACATTATTTAACACTTGTTGATACTGATCAGCTTTCTGAAGATTATGTATCTCTCTTCCAGATGGATGTTAACAAACATTGGAAGAATAAGAATTATTGTTCTGAGGAGAGAGTTCCAGACCATGGGTCTCCATCCATCTGTTAAAAGATTCAAACCCTTGCCAAAAGACTTGGAGGAATATATATGTGAAATTGATAGAGAAATATATATATGTGAAAGGCGATTATATATTACAATAATAAAAACAATAAAAAAAGATTCGACAAAAAGGGGGCATTAATATTAAAGTATATACCAAAAAAACAATATCTTTGATTCTGACGATTATCTTTCTATTTTCTACCTATCCTATTGTTTCTGCAGATGTAACACGTCTAAATCAAGCAGATTTGGATCCATTAGTTGATGTGGCAGTAACAGTAGAAATACAAAAGATACGATCGCTAGAAAAAGACGATCCAAAAGTTCATGCAAAAGAGGAAATCGATCGGTTTACTGATCCTGATTTTTTCGTCAAAGTGTTCATTAACAACGTTGAATCCAAAAGCGGCATCTGGCGTAATACCAAATATATTTATGATCCACAGTGGTCTGCGACACTTGACGTTCCCGATGATGAAGAATTTGTTAACATCACAATCCAGCTATGGGATTGGAATTTTGGTCTCAATAAATTATGTGATATAAGTAGTGATTCTGATGGTTATTTGGATAGCTATGACATTGAGCTCATGTATAGCATAAAATCTGGGCATTGGTGGGGAGATGATTTTACCAGCGATGAACCTATTGATGCAGATCCCAGCGGTTACGGCAGACTCAATGGATGTGATGATGGCAGCATCTATCAAAAGGGGAGAGATTGTGAACTTTGGTTTGACATTTACCAAACTGATCCAGATGGGGATAAAATTCCTTATTGGACTGAGGTAAATATTTATGGAACAGATCCTGAAGTGGATAACACCGGCGAGGATGCCGATGACGACGGAGTTCCAATAGAATGGGAACACAAATGGGGGCATTACTATGATGGTTGGCATGATGAGCATTATTGGGTATATGATCCATTTGTTTATGATAGTCATTCCACGCTTGATCCAGATCGAGATGGATTAGATAATATAGAGGAATATAAAACATCACAATGGGGATCAGATCCATTCAGAAAAGATCTTTTTGTTGAACTTGATCAGATGGAAGAAGGACCAGACGGTGAGAAAAGCAGTCTCTTACCAGAAGGATCAAAAGAATTGCTTAGAACTGCATATGATCGACAGAATGTAGTTTATCATCTTGATGATGGTTGCATGGGTGGTAGCGATACGATTCCGTTTGATGATTTATCAAGTCATGATGAACTTCAAGATCTCTATTTAGATTATTTTCTTCATGGCGATCCGAACAACTGGCGACGCGGTGTTTTTCACTATGGGTTAGTTGTTTATCAAGCAGAGATAAATGGCTTTGTTTTTTGGGGCGGCGTTGGTCCATATCTTGATGCTTACCAAATATCGGCCAATGGTATGGAAGAAAAGGCAAGAATCCCATTCATAAATAGAGACATTGCTTATGCCAGTGCATATATGCATGAATGTGGTCATACCTTGGGAATATTTCATGGAAACACTCCAGGATGTGATGCTCAGGAAGGTAAATATCCTTGGCAGCTAGACTGGTGGAAATGGAGACCATATGTAAGTGTTATGAACTATGGATATATGTACAATATGGTGGATTATTCAGATGGCTCACGTGGAAGAAACGATTTTGATGATTGGGATAGAATTGATCTCACATTTTTCCAAAGAGATAGATGGTAGTATCAAGAGTTTATTTTAAGGATAATGCAGAAAACTGCAAACAGAAAATATTAAAGCATAAAAATACAATACCTTATGCCATAGGTAGCTATGTTTAAGATACGAAAAAATTTAGATAAGGTTGATGATAACCAACTTATAGTTTTATATACTACGTTAACTAAAATATTTTTGATTGTCTCAATTTTGTTTATTCTCTGGATTGTTTTTGTTGCATTGGGTGCTTTCGTTTTGGAACTGGAATCAAACTGGGCAGTGCTCAATCTAGAAAATTGGATTTTAAGTTGGTGTTTTCTAGTTGGAATTTTTATAATATTGGACGTGGCTTTTTATCTTCACTATATTCTTGTCATTGACAAACGATTGGAATTTGGGGAACCTGAACCAAAATTTATGCATGGTAAACGTTTGTATGTATATACCAGTCCTGCCGACTCGGAAGGCGGCATATTTAGTAAAACATATATACAGATTGATGAAAACAACGTGTTACGATTGAGGGATCTTATGGTGCCACCTGGTGAACTCTGGAATAAAAAAGAAGAATGATATTACTTTTTAATCATCCCCATTTCAGCTAGTTTTTCCGGTAGATATGTGTCTGTTACATAATCTAGACCATATTTTGCTAGAGCCTGCTGTTCAGATTTCTTTCCCAGTTTAAGTTGAAGTTTGATTTCGTTTTTCCAGAAAGAATCTTGGAATCGCGGGTCTGTAAGTTCACTTTTTAAAGATTTGATGTCTTCCTTTGTTAGCTTATCAGTTGGTAAATCATAATTTTCAATATCTGAGGGAGTCACACCCAGGTATTGAGATGAAGGTGTAGCAAGATATTCTGAAATATGTGCAGTTTTGATGGCGCCATATGCAACACTAGCAAATATTCTAAAACTCCATGGATCGCAATCAGTAAATACCAAAACTGGAATGTTTTTTTCCTCGTTGAGCCTTCTGATAAATCTCCTTGTGGATCTTGCAGGCTGACCTTTCAAGTGAACAAGCAATGCTCGATAAGAACTATCAAATCTGTTTTCTACAAGCCGATCAAACATACCTCCTGTTTCTATTGCAATAATAAAGTCAACATCTGCACTTTTGAAAGATATTTTTTCAGGTTCAACGTTGTAAGGAATCGAATAGCCAGAGTCACCAACATCATCTTGGCAATGAATCTTCTTTTTACGATTGTTTCTAGTCATCTCTTCAATGGTAATATTACCAATAACTCGTGCTCCATCCTCCTCAGGTCTAAGCTTGAAATCCTCTCTCATACAACTGGTAATAACCTCTAGATCTTCTGCAAGTGAGTTAGATTCATTCTGAGAATGGAATTTTGCAAGATCCCACCCTTCAGAGATATAGTACATCTCTCTTAATGTCGAAGATTTCTTTATTTTAATCATTTCCTTTATAAAATCTACTATATACATTGTACGAAGCAACATATATGCTCCATCAAGTGATTTGGCAGATCTTTGTATCTTGTTTTTTCCGTATTTCCAAACATTGAATTTCTCATTGAATTCTATATTGGATTTAGAACGGGTGGGAAGTTGAATATAGGGTATTTCCGTCTTTTCTAAATCATCATAAATCTTTGATGCAACCGAATCTATTTTTTTAACTACATCTGTATAATCTTTCCTCATGACTATTCGCCCTCCCATTTATCTGCCCCTATTACATATGAAGGATTTATGTTTTCAATGTATATGTCATTTTCATCAAAATCTCCTTCCTCTAGGCCAGCAAGTTCAAAATTGATATCTACTTTGTCTGCAGAAGCAATGGCATCCAAATTCCATTTTATGTAATTGCTTTTAATCTTTGCGGGTTTGGGATTTACTGTTCCTACAACGGCATCTTCGGGAATTATCGCATAAAGATTGAATTTCTGTGATGTGCGTTTATAATTTACTACCATGATTTTGCTTTTTGTTATTGCACCTCCGTCATGTTGTTCTGATGAACCTTTAAGTAACGTCGTCTGAACAGGTTTTTCAGTAGTTTTTCCAGAAACTTTTTCATATTCAATGAGATCTTCAATCCATACTACGTCCATAATTTTGGTGATCACTGCGTCCAAAGAAGGTACTGGTCTATCAAGCATTTTAGACGATTTTTTAGCAATCTCTGGTAAGATTTTTGTAATAAGTTCAAATTTCTCTCTTGTTTTTTTACGTTTGACTTTTTTGTTAATGTGATGTTGCACCTTCCTTGCACATATTCGCAATGCAAGTTTAATCTCATTTTCAATCTCGGAAACATCTGCTATTGCTTCCTTACTCTCGGACGTGAAGGGTATAAGGGTTGATGATACATGTATTAAAAATATTGCAGGTCCTGAAGGCATTCCCTTACCAGATTTTTGATCAAGACCATATCGTCTCCAGTCTATTGAAGAGATTGCAGTAGTAGTTGCACAACCTCCCTGTTGATACAATAGTGGCACTCGGTTTGCAAACCTCATTACTTTTACGGTAGCGTCCTTTGGTAGATTGCCACCATATACAAGGCCTACTTCTACTTGAAAGGGACTGCCAGAGTATGTTGAAGGTGGTCTAGATGCTGTAATTATGAACTCTGGTGAAATTTCTTTTGTCTCATATTTTAAACTTCTTTTTATTAATGTTTCCCCTATCGGTGAAAGACAATCAGTAGGCGGTGCCATGATTTTGACTTTTTTAAATGCTTTATGCAATGCTAAAAACTGTTCCCTGGTCATCTCCTTCGGATTCAGATCTCTTTCCAAATTTGCTTTTTCGCATGCTGCCTTGGCTGTTCTGTCACCCATACTCGTAAACTCGTTTTTTAAAAACGCAGAAAGTTTCCGACTCTTTGTATGTTTGGCCATTTTAATTAAAGTTCCAAGTTCAACTCCATAAGGGTGAGGTTTAATTTCAATAGATTTTCTAGGCAGTGTTTCCGAAGTTCTTTCAAAGAAGTGCTCAGTTCCGTCAGGTTCCTTAAAAGTAATTTGTGCGTGAGGGTTAACAACGGACGTATTTTGTAGATATTCATACACAAAACGCCTCCCTCGCTTGTAATCTGCCATAATGTTGATTTCTACTCTGGTACCAGATGGTTTTTCCCAATGTACGATATTCCTGCTGATGACTTCAGCACGATTCTTGTTGGTATCAATGGCAAGTTCTATGGCTGTTGCGGGTCTATCTTCCTGGATTTTTGAAATGACTTTTGCATGTTTGCCTGTTGTTAACTGACCATAAAGAACCACAGCAGATATGCCTATTCCTTGTTGACCTCTGCTTTGCCTGATGGCATGAAATCGTGAACCATAAAGTAACCTTCCAAAAATGTGTTTGATTTGTTTTTTTATAATGCCCGGGCCGTTATCCTCAACAATGACTTTACATTCTCCATCTTCATGATTTTTGATTTCCACATAGATGTCTGGTAAGATGTTTACCTCCTCGCATACATCGAGACTATTGTCAACACCTTCCTTCACACTGGTAATGAGCGCTCTTGTTGGATTACCAAATCCAAGGATATGTTTATTTCTTTCAAAAAACTCTGCTACAGAGATTTCTTTTTGTTTTTTTGCAAGATCATGTGCAGTTATTTTAGACAATTTTTTGCCTCCATTTCTTTAGAGAAATACGCATCCAGCTATGTAATGAAACTAATAATTATAAAAGTATTCATCTTAAATGAGTTATAATATTTGATGAAACTAGAAAATAAAGGATAAAAGATGCAACTATGCGATAGTTACATCTTTACAAAGATACACATTCTGTATGTCATTCAGAAGTTTTATGCCCTCATCCATCGGTCTTTGAAATGCCTTTCTGCCAGATATGAGCCCAGTTCCACCAGCACGTTTATTGATGACGGCAGTTCTTACAGCCTGTGCAAAATCGTTGTCGCCAGAAGCACCACCTGAATTGATAAGGCTTGCCCTGCCCATATAGCAGTTAGCAACCTGATATCTGGCAAGATCTATGGGGTGATCTGAAGCAAGTTTGGTGTATGCTCGGTGATCCCATTTGCCATAACTCGCTTCACCTTTGTTGAGCACAGCATATCCTCCATTTATTGTTGGTAGTTTTTGCTTAATTATGTCTGCCTCAATTGTAACCCCAAGGTGATTGGCCTGCCCGGTAAGGTCTGCAGAACTATGGTAATTGTTTCCCTCTATGTTAAAAGCAGGATTTCTAAGATAACACCATAAAACCGTTGCCATTCCTAACTCATGCGCATACTTAAAAGCTCTGCTAACCTCTTGTATTTGTCTGCTTGACTCTTTAGAGCCAAAGTAGATCGTACAACCAACTGCTGCTGCGCCCATATCCCAAGCCTGTTTAACATCGGCAAACATGATTTGATCAAACTTGTTTGGATATGTGAGAAGCTCGTTGTGATTCATCTTTACAATAAAGGGAATATTATGTGCATACTTTCTTGAGACAGATCCTAATACTCCAAGGGTTGATACTACTGCATTACAGCCACCCTTAACCGCTAATTTTACAATATTTTCAGGATCAAAATACATTGGATTGGGTGTAAAAGATGCAACTGCAGAATGTTCGATCCCCTGATCTACAGGCAATATAGAAAGATAACCAGTGCCTGCAAGGCGCCCATGATTAAAAATAGATTTAAGGTTCCTCAAAACCCGTGTGGGCCTGTCTGAATCTATAAACGTTTTATCAACGAAATCAGGGCCTGGAAGATGCAAGGTATCTTTTGATATTTTCTCACATTTATGATTCAAAAGATAATCTGCCTCATCCTCTAGGTAATTTCTTATTGCTTTTATATTTCCACCTTCATATTCCATAATTTCCTTTAATTCCTGCATAATATCTCATCTCACCAATAAGGTGGGAATGCGTATAAGCACAAAAAACTTTCTGATGAATTAGTCTCTACGAATCGTTGTAGTTATACACAAAAAATTATTTTCAACAAATCG
>CAYLOF010000070.1:0-7784 GCA_964385215.1 uncultured Thermoplasmatales archaeon | reverse complement strand
CTCTTTCACTTTTAAAAATAGTTCGTAAAATGGTGGGGAAATTGGGTGTACGCTTTGGCTAATTTGCTAGATATGTTCCTCTAGTTTTCTTTTAGCATATGACAAGTTGAATTTTTTGCACATGTCATTTATCAGTGAATAAACTGCCCTATTTTGATATTTATTCCAAAAATTTTATATATAACATAATGAAACATAATAGGTTATGGATGAGCTATGGACATGCCCGAACTGCGGAGCTGAAATGAGAAAAGTTACAAATGTCTCGACTCCTTATTTTGTTTGTCCAAAGTGTGGTTGCTCATTAGAAGCAAAAGAACGAAATTTCCGTCTTGGAACTATTTGCCCAAACTGTCACCGGTCTTTGGATAATACTGTCGAGTGTCCGTATTGCGGTTATGATCTAGGCTCGGATTTTGAATAAACGACAGCAATGTTTATGGACCAAACTACGGGATAAAACAGAGATACCATATTTCTATTTCATCGCTACCAATGTTGCCACTTTTATCTTCAGCTGTCACCTTTAATGTGTGAGTACCCAGCCCCCATCCTGTCCATTTCCATTCATGATATCCATTTCTTGAATTCAGTATGCCTAATCCTTTTAGTTCATCGTCTATGTAGATCTTTACCTGTATGTCCTGCTTTTCGTCAAAGTCGTCCTCGGCTAAAATTCGCATGGGTCTAAATCTAAATCCACCTGGGGCCATAGTAGTGGCTGATGGAGTTGGCATTATTGATATGCCTGATAAATGGAGGTATCCTTCCTTTGGATTTATAATTTCTATCTCCGGAGGTTCCTTATCATCTATATATCCTCCAATGTGTAGACTTGGATCACCGAGTAGAGTAAATTCTTCAATTGTGAATTCGTCATCAGGTAAATCATGGATGTATGCATTCTGAGCATTTGTCATCATTTCGCCTAGTTTTCCACCTCGATTATAGGAACTAAAAAAGTCAGTTGAGAGTTTTTCACAACCAAAATCCTCTCCTCCAAATGCTGTCCTTGTTGCTCCAATAGTTGCTATGGCTCCGCCTCCATCGTGTTTAACGAAACACCATGCATAGCTTGGCAATCTCATGTCCTTGTCTATACCAGGTAGTAGTGTAAATATTTTGAACATTCTATACCCTTTGTAACGGAGAATGTCATTGAGAGTGAAATCAAGTTTTGCAGTGAGGCATGCATCAAAGAAGATGATTGGTAGTTTATATTCATTGGTAAGGTCCTTTATGTAAGGAGTAAGATATGATTTCATCATACGTCCATGTGGTTTGTATGTACCCATTCCATGCTCAAATCCGTGGCCAGAGTATTCCAAGAAACCTGCACCCTCGCTAATTGCGTTGGAGATGGTTCGTCGGTTAAAATTTCCCTTTGATGTCCATATTACAGAAGATGGTTCAAAGTCAGTCATAATCTCCATGATGTGTTTGTTATGTTCTTCGCCTTCATTACCTGGACTGTGCCACTGAGGGAAAGTGTTTCCGCCGATATAGATCATATTGTTAAACCAATCTTGGCCAAAAGTTTCAATTTCATAATGGATGATTTTATCAACTACAATTTGCACCTCTTCGATAGAATTGCATGCTAGCCGTCCAATATGCACGTCTGGATACAAATCTACCTGATCTGCTCCCGTCTCTCCAAATTTGCCGTTGTTGTTTGAATCCCAACTGCAAAAATGACCATCTGCGTCGTATATGTCAGAATAGTACAAATCTGTAAGCGTTTCATGCTCCCACCGTCCCCACATTGATACATTGCTCATTCTCATGGGTACTTTGTATACACTTCCAACGAGCATTATATACGAGGTGCCCCAACTTTCGACAGCATCCTTGACAAAATATTTGATCTGTTCTGCTTCATCTCTTCCCTGGTAGTTCGAGTAGATATCCTCTGTGGATTTGAAAATGGTTGCAAGGCCTATTCCATTTTTATGATTGACTAGAGGTTGAAGATCATCTGAAAATTCAGATGGAGCTATTATCACAAGGTCATAATCGTATTGAAAGGAAAGTGGATTCTGATTTTTTTCATATCTTATTTCAATCGTTGCATCAGTGGTGTATTCTATACGGTTGTCCATGGGAAAGTAAAGAACGGGATAGTAATGGATGCTGAGAAACATGACATGATTATTGTTAGCTAGACCGGCGCCAAGCTGATATTTGAAGCGAGATGCAGGGTATGAATTTCCGCTTGAATAGATTTCTTCGTTTTTAACTTGATGTGTGTCCATGGTTTTTTTGCTTGAGGGGGTAACTGACATTGGCTCTTGTGCTGGCGTGATTTTCTTTGATAATATTTTTTCCTGTGCGTTTGAAAAAGTGCAACTTACCTCTTTGATTTTTGTTCCAATGGGAAAGGTAAATACCTTGACATAAACAGGTAGTGCAGGATTTCCACTTTCCTTCATGTAAGAAGTTGCCTCTTTGACAGTCACATTTGCATATTGATTATATTCTTGGATGCAAGGTTCAGAAAAATTAATTGATTCCATTAATTTTATTTCGTCAGATTGCTCTTTGCTTAGTGCATTTGCTCCAAATCCACTAAAAAGTAAAATTCCTATAATTAATATCGATAACAGTTTATTCATGTTTTTAATGCCCCCTGTATTTTGAAACTCTCACAGAAATAAAGATTGGTGATATATATAAATCTTTGTTAATTTTTTGATATCCGTTGTTGTTTTGTCTACCCATTTAGTTATGCTTACAACTTATTTTCTGAGATATAATTATGCTGATTTCTCTGTTGCAGCATAAGCTGTATCTTTTAGCCAATACTGATTTTTACCTTCTTTTTTGACTGTACCTTCACTTCTTTTTCTTCTATTATCTCCTTCATGCTGCTTGATATAAAATATGTCGGTTTACCTCCAGAATATGTTAGATACAAACTATTTTTTGCCCGGCTCATCGCAACATATAACAGTCTTCTTTCTTCCTCTTCCTTGTCATATTCATCTACTTTCACCATTTCTATTACTGGATGTTCACTTCCCCTGCAAGGAAAATTAATACCGGTACACCCAATGACAAAAACCATGTCTGCTTCCATTCCTTTGATTGCATGGATTGTTGCAAGTGTTACATCATTTTTCGTTGCTGTAATACTTCTTCGTATCTCGTCGCTTCGCACAATATGTTTTATTTTCTGTGTTTTCATCATGCGAGACAGGTCATTTAGTTGTCTATTGGTTCTAGCAAGTACAAAAATTCTATTTCTTGAAATGTTAGATTCAATTATCTTTTTTATCACGAATTTAAACTCTTCATCTTCTGATGTAAATTCCTCTAGATGAATATCTTTTCTTCCTTCTATTGATGATTGTAAATCTCCAAGTTTCATATGTTTAATTGAATTGTTTATTAGATCAACGATGTGCTCAGTTGAACGATAGTTCTTTGTCAATGTAACAATTTCACAATCAGGATATTTCTCTTCAAAATTCAATATGTATCGTATATCAGATCCCCTCCATCCATATATTGACTGTCTTGGGTCGCCAACGCAGAATATATTTTCTGGAGAAATAAGATCAATAAGCTGTATCTGAGTTGAATTTACATCTTGATACTCGTCTACAAGGATGTGATCAAACTTTGGTATGAACTCTGGATTTTTTTTAAAAAAAGTTAAGGTATCAATGAGTTGATCTGCGAAATCTCTCAGATCATATCGTCTCATATATGCTTCAATATAATTACAGACTGCAATAACTAGCTTTAAGCTTTTTTCATGCCCTATGCCACTAGATTCAAAAGCTGATGTTACAATTGGTTTATTTTTGAACTTGAAGTAATCCCGAATAAAGAAGCAGTCGTTCCTAAATATGTTTGCCAATTGCTCTTCTGTTTTTCCATTTCTTTGAGTATCGCTAAAGTAAACATCTATTGCTTTATTCATATCCATATTTATTTTGGAAAGGGCTTTGTTAACCATCACTATCTTGTCTTTGTAACTGGCGACTTTTACTTGCTTGTCATAAATTAGATAGGTATATTGTCTCAAGATTTTTTCGCAAAAAGAATTAAATGTCTCAACTGCAACTGAGCTTAAAAGACCTGCATCTGATAATCTTGTCATCATTTCTTGTCTTGCCTTTCTGGTAAACGTTATCGCCAGTATTTTTTTAGGATCAATAAAACGGTGTTTTATCAAAAATTCTATTCTCTCTATTAGCACTGTTGTTTTACCTGAACCGGCTCCAGCTATACATAATATGTGATGTTTATCACAAATTATTGCTTTCTTTTGTTCATTATTAAATTTTGAAATAAAATCGCTAAATTTTTCAAACAATCTTTTATCTTCATCTGTGATTTCTGTTTTTATTTCCTTAAAATTAAATGCTAACTTTCGCTTATACAGGGCGGGGTTTTTTATCTCTTTTTTCCCTTTTGTGCTTAACTCAAGCATCTTCCAACGCTTGTTAGCATTTATGGCGCTTAGTGCAATCATGTCGTTTTGGATAAGATTATTTATCATAGCAGTTAACTCGTCTTTGTCATAAATCATACTGCTAAAATTTCTCTTAAAATATAACTTGTTTCTAACAATGGATTTATTCTTTCTATTTCCCTGTAAGAAATCTATCAGCAGTTTCTTTCCAACGCCAAAAGGTATTTCTTGCAATGCTTTCAGGACAAACAAATAATCCAGATCTTTTTCATCATAATTTTTATTGTTTTTATGTTTTGCATCTTTATCTTTTAAAGGTAAAATTAATTTTCCATCTTCGAATCTAGCATGCCCAATTATTTTGTTTTTAACTTTGATCTTATCCATATACTACCAACTAATTATTTTTTGAATGTATTTGTTAAAACTCCTTTTCTTAATTTAGGACTTTACAACTGTTATTTCTTTAAAAAACCAACAGATCGACTTGACTCTATAGATGACTTTAGGAGGGAATTATATTTTGAGTCTTGTATACTGTACGGGACTAGATGGGGATTTGTAGGGTGGGTTTTTGAAAAGGACTAATGGTATGTTTTAAATGATGATTTCCATTGGAAAAAACCTGCTATATTTTTATAAGAGAACTGAACTTTCCTTTTGGTGAATTGATGAAATACGTCATTGTTTATTGGTCAAGATATGGTAATGGTAAAAAGATTGTTGATTATCTTGCAGGAAAATTAAAGGGGAAAAAGACTGAAACACAGATTTTAAAAACTGATGATGGAGATCCTACTTCATTGCCTGAGGCAGATTTATATGTATTCTCTGCTCCAACAGAGGCATTTAATATACAGAGGAATATGAGAACCTTCATGAAGAAGCTAGAGGGAATGGAAGAAAAGAAATATGGAATAATAAACACCCATGGAATGAAAAGAAACTGGCTCAGTAAGATGGAGAAACTTCTTTCAAAGAAGAAGATGGTGAAGGTAGCAGGTGTAGATTTTCAGGTTGGAAAAGATGCTAATACTGGAAATGCGCTTATGAAAGGTTGGGAAACCAAGCTTGACGAATTCGCAGAAAAACTATAAAATTCAACTCCCCAATTAAGATTTCTAATAAAATCTATTCAGATTGAATAATTTGATTAGCACTAAATAATCCAGTTATATACGATTCTTCCAAACCTGCTATGTTGTAGTCACCAATAAGATACATATTATTTCCTCTATTGCTTTCAATAAGATTATGTCCATTAATTGTTCCAGCAGGTCTCCATTGTTTACTTGCGATAATAATATAAGGATTTTCAAAATAGTCTTTCAAATCAGGCATCTCACTTTTATAATAAAAAAGATAAGTACCGTCTTTTAAATCAGCAACTGCTTGAACATTTCCCGATGGTGAAAACAACTGATAGTTTTTCCATGATATCTCTTTTTTTGCAATACCTTTCACATGAATCATATTTGTATTTATTGATAGGTTTACCTTTTTAACACCTGCAAATTCTTTAGAC
The DNA here is from genome assembly GCA_964385215.1 of uncultured Thermoplasmatales archaeon. Taxonomy (GTDB): domain Archaea; phylum Thermoplasmatota; class E2; order DHVEG-1; family DHVEG-1; genus DAOWHD01. The sequence continues at coordinate 1,836 of CAYLOF010000070.1, read as the reverse complement.
CAGGAAATCTCTGTTGCCAAAACAATATTTTTTGAATATAAAATAGCATCAGCGGTTTTAATCTTGTACTTATCATCCTTAAATTTTATATCTATCGCACTTCCAATTTTTATTTTATCTTGAAATGGTTTTATCATTTTTTCCTTTTCAAATGTAAATGTATAAATTGGCGTTACAAGAGGTATGAGAAATTGTAAAAAACTAAAAGCATTCATTTCAGAAACCTTAGAAAAAGTTGTAGAATACAAAGCTTTAGAAAGATACATATCCGTCCCTGAAACAATTTTACGTTCTTTGATAAAATCTGATGCCTTTTGCATATATAAATCATGTAAAAAAGAATCATTTTCAATAGCCTTTTTCTGAGAAACAGTCTCTGAATTTTTCCTAAGCAAGCGTAATTTTTTTCTAAATTTGTAGAGTAATTTATATGTTTTTATAAATTGAGATAGATACCTTATGAATTTTGGTTCAAAAAGAACATATGTATCTTTATTTTCATGAAAACAAAAATCTCTCAGCCGTATCCTTGATTTCAGAGCAACATATTTTAAGACATTATCATAATCAGAGCAGACAAAAAAAACACCATAATTGACGCTGCCATCCTCTGAAGTAAGAATACGTCCGCCAATATCTTTACTTATAATTAAAAAATCTTGATCGTACTTGTTAAGTTGTCTGGCGCAAGCAAGCCCTGATATTCCTGCTCCAATAATTATTGTATCATATGTTCTATCTGACATTTTTTTATTGTAATACTGCTCATAAGTTAAATCTTTCACCTATTGTTTACAAGAAAATCGTTCTAAAAAGGTGGGGCAGTTTTCAATTGCCAAAAGTTGGAAAAATTCGACTGTCAGTGACAAATGTAACGCTGAGGTAATATACGTTAAAGAAGAAGTTATACATCCATGTTTAAGTGTATTTCATGTGTCATCGGTTAAGACGAAAATGCGGGTATTTCTGCCCATATTCACAATGAACTTATGAGCGGATGAAAACGTGTTTGAAGACGAATAAATCTCCTTTTGAAAAGCAATTTTTTCGTGCTTAATTTTTGATTGTTTCATTGTTTGTTTTCTCCCTGAAAAATCCTTAACCGATGACCGATGAAGTGTATTTGAACAGATAAAGAAAACTAGTTATTCGCCCTCTCCTTAAACATCATAATCAGCAACTGATAATGTTACAAATATTGGGGATTCCAGGAATGAAAATAATAATCTTTAAATGAATATGCAAGATATGAGTGATAATGATTGAGGGGTAAACATATCATATAATGTTTATGTAATTGAATTGGATAAAGAAGTTATTAAATCGAAAAAATTCAGAAATCGAAATCCGAATATGAATCCTAATAAAGCATGTTTTTATGTAGGCCAAACAGCAAATGATCCTGATATTCGATTCAAGCAACATAAGGAGGACTATAAATCAAATAGTTTTGTTAGAAGATATGGTTTATCGTTGCGAAGAAGAAAATGTAGAAGATACAATCCGATTGAAACTCGAGAGAAAGCAGAAAAAATTGAAAAGAAATTAGCTGAAAAACTAAGGAGAAAAGGTCATGACGTATGGTCAAATTAAAGGGGGTTTATTATGAGATTATCAAGAGTTTTCGCAATTCTTCAAATAATAATCATTAGCTATATGATTTACATGGAAATAACAACATCTTATACTTATAAGCATTCTAGTGATATAATCTTACCAGCAATACTCTTTTTTGTTTTTCTTATAATAGGATTATATTTCAGAAGGGAAGAAAAGAACAAATGAATATTAATGCTAACCACAATTAATTATCAGCAAGTAATAACATTATTATAG
>CAYLOF010000069.1:0-7827 GCA_964385215.1 uncultured Thermoplasmatales archaeon | reverse complement strand
ACGTATGCCCACCAGATGAACATCCAGATGATTTATGGTGCGAATGGGAGTTTACACTAAAAAGTAAGACATAACCCAGATTGAAATAGTATTGAATTAAAAAAAGGAAAAGGAAAGTTTTCTTCCTTTAGATTTCATTGCTTAGTATTTTCCTTTTTAGTATACCGAACTGTTCTTTTGTTAGTGTGCAAACGTTCTCTTTCTCGCCGATCACTACTTTATCTTCTTGCACATCAACAACAGGGCATTTTGGTGGTATACATGTATCGTCGGTGCATAAAACTACTTTCATATCTTTTATCCTCCTTGCTTATCAATTAATAATAAAATAATACTTTGCAATTTAAATATCTTTTGGTACGATCAACCTTAAAAACGTTTTACCGGTTGATGTGTCCTTCACATCTAAGCCAGTTCTCAACTTGTCTCATGCCCTCTTCAAAATCAACAACTGGTTCATAATTTAATATTTCTTTTGCAGACTTAATGGAAATTTTTTTACTATTTGTAAAGATATGTACAGCTGTAGGCGTAACTAAAGGCTTAATTCTAAAAACATTATATGAAAGGATCATGAAATTACTTAGCAGTAATGCTGTATTTTTAGAAAAATTTCGTTTGATAGGGCTTTTTCCAGCCAATCTAGCAAGACTGTTCACATATTCGCCCCAACAAGTATCATTGACTCCGTCAGTAATATCTATCGTCTTACCTACAGCGTTTGGTTCTTTCATCGAAAGAATCAACGCATCCAAAAGATTATCAATGTAAGTATGAAGAAAAATACCATTTCCTCCATCAATTAAGGCAATGCGGTTTTTCTTGATAGCTTCTAAAAGCCAAAGAACCCAGATTGTTGCACCAGGACCATAGACATTTCCCGGCCGGATGATTACTGCAGGGAATCCTTTTTTTTATGTTGTCCGATTAAATATTGCTCGGCCAATTTCTTTGTTATGCTGTAGTATCCAGCATTTTTGCCAGACTCATAATCCATATGACTAAGAAAAACAAATCTACCAACATCATATTCTTTACATAGTGTAACCATGTTTTTTGTTCCTTCATAATTTATCTCATAAAATTTCTTCTTTCGCCCAAAATCCTTAACAAGAGCAGCACAATGAAAAACAACATCCGCGCCTTCAACTGCAGATCTTATAGATTCCTTATCAGCAATATCTCCTTGAATATATTCCACATTTTTTATTGGATGTCTGGGTGGTTCTAGATGGAATAAACCTCTTACTTCATAGCCTTCATTTATAAGTCTTTTGATAAGAGCACTACCAATAAACCCTGCTGAACCAGTAACTAGACACTTCATATTTCCTTCCCAAACTCATGTCTTCCTCTTAGAAGATATTGTAAGAATATTGTTATTGTAACTGCAAAACTAAGAATAATCATTGCATTTAGTATCGTCGATATGCCGAAAATAAATGCCGACGCCAATGTTATCCGTTCTACAACAAAAAACTCATGTGCTTTTAGTGCTTTTTTTCTGTTTAAAACACTAAAGGAGTTTAACAGGCATGCATATGCCGATAGTAGGATCACCAAAACAATTGCCAATATCAGATAATACACTGTATTTAAGAAATTGAAATAGAGGGGAATCGACACCGCCAGAAAAAACCAGAAAAAGGTCAGTATTAATGATATGAGAACAGATGTTTTTATACCATATTTTACTGGAAAAGTGATATATCCTCCACTTTTATCGCCCTCAATATCTCTTATTGCCCCTATCAAATTGCTGTTTATGTCATGAATTATAAATATAAATGAAACAAACCAAACATATATTGGAATCGGCGAAATTGAGCCGGCCGTCGAAAACACTCCAAAAAAGAACGCCACTCCAGTTATAAGCCCTCTATTAACATTTCCCAGCATGCCTCTTGATTTTGAAAATTTTGCATATGTAATAACAAGCACTGCAGCAACAAACGAAAGAATGAACGGGTAAATCCCCAATAAAAGCGAAAAAATCAAACCACAGATGGCGAAAATGGTCCCAATTGCCAGTACTTCATATGATTTTATTCTCCCAGAAGGGATAGGTCGATGTGCCTTCTGAATTTTATCAAGCGTTCTATCGGAAAAATCTGATATACAAAGCCCTGCAATCCATCCCATAATAGGTACAAACGTGGCAAGAATGGCAAGTTCTAATGTTGGAAACGATCCTTTTGCAATGCATGCTCCAGTTAAGCTTACAAGACCACACCAGAGTAAAGTATAAGGTCTTGTTGTTTCTAATATAGCAAAAAGTTTTTCCTTAGATATGAACCTGGATTTTGAATCTGCTATCAACAAGAATGACCTCGTTAAATCAGGTAATCAATAGTATCTAATTTAAAATCTTTGAAAGGTAAAAGAAACAATACCTTAATATTTCCATCATTTTACGTTATTCTCTAAATTTATCAAAAGTTAAGCATATCCAGATATCTTAAAATCACTTATATCTACTTTTGAAATAATGCGAGGTTCTTTCCTACTAACTTCTTTTACTTCCTTTGTTATCACTTCAATTTCAGAACCAAACATATCAATGAACCCTTTTTTTAGAACCGAAAATATTTCTTCAATTGATGGCCCCTTGTCTCTTAATTGTTCATCAATAACAGCCTGTACCTCAATGTTATCTAGACTATGTTGAATTACCTTTATATCTCTAACCTTACTCGTCTTTAATTCGTAAAGAAGTTTAGTGAAAATCCCAGTAAGGGATGCGGCCAATAAAATTTTCCCATCCTTTCTATACAAACGGATACTGTCCCTGCCATAGATTTTTTCAATGAGACTACCAGATAATCCGCAATCATGTTTTTCATACAATGGAGAAACAACATCATTGATGGCATCGTACCGGATAATGGGCGTTCCTCCACCATACAATTTTGTAACAATCAAATGTCCTGGTTCTTTTGACGAAACAGGTCTACCATCCTCAAAAAATTCCAGATGTACCAAATCAGACATAATATGGTATTTTCCTCTTTCTTTACATTGAAAGGCAATAGGTCCAGTCTCTGTTGCTCCGTAAACCTCAAAAACATGTGTATGAAAAGCAGATTCTATAAACCGTTTTAAATATGGATCGAGAAGAGCACCGGTAGATGCAATATAAAGTGGCGTAATCTTTTTCCCAAATCCATTTTCTTTGAGAACAGCAAGATGACCAAGCATTCCGGTATAGCCGCCGATGAAATCTGGTTGAAAACGATCGAGTTCCTCAATAACACGCTCCGGTTTATCATTTGTATCTAACCATTGAATATTGTCTAGCATGGATTGAAACCATGCCTTTTGGAATAACCCCTTCATAACATATCCAGTCTCAGCAGTATGAGGAGCGAAATCCCCAATGATTGAAAGTTTGTGTTTTCTCCAATTGAGTCCATATTCTTTAACGGTTCGCAAATATCCAAAAAGCCCCATGATAATATCATACATGTCAACATAAATTGCTAATGATTTACCTGTGGTTCCAGATGTTGAAACCTTAACAAACTGATCTTTATGTTTTGATTGTGGAATAACGCCATCAGGAAAATACTGTTTGATATCTTCTTTTGATACAATGGGAAGTTTATCAATATCTTTCAAATCTTTGATATCCTCAGGATGTATTCCTGCTTTTTTGTACAAATCGTGATACATTGGTACAGTAAATGCATACTGAACCATTTTTCTGAATCGTTTATCTCGATATCTCTGCAACTGCTCTTCATCAAATCGTCTTAGATTATCGATATCTAAAAGATAACTTTTTAGCACTTTCAAAAGAAAAAAAGGGTTATGGAAGGAGTTCATCGTCATGTTTTTTTCACAATTTTTCACTAATATAAAGTATTACTTAAATACATGCCCCACATATGAAAAACCGAAATGGAAATATTGATTGTGGAAAAACCGAGCAGTAAAAAAATCAAATATCAATTTTTTGAGAAGACACTGCTTACAATGTTTTCTATCCTTCCAACGCTATACGTCCGTAGATTAGCTGCAATCACACCAAAAAAACATTTTGTATCAGTTGTAAATGAACGTTATGAACAAGTAAACACAAGCAAACATTATGATCTCGTAAACATTCATTTTACCACAGCTTCAGCATTTGTAGCCTATGAACTGGCAGATAAGTTCAGAAAAAAGAATATTACAGTTGTGCTAAGTGGACTTCATGCTTCAGCACTTCCTGATGAGGCAAAAAAGCATGCCGACAGTGTACTTATTGGAAGGGGAGAATTAAACTGGCTCACCCTTCTAAAAGATGTAGAAAAAAACGAGTTGAAATCACAGTATCAACCGGAAGACTATGAACGTTCGTCAGTGAAAATTCCGCCAACAAATGTAACCCTACCTGGTTTTACGATGACTGGAGCCATTGAGGCAACGCGCGGGTGCCCGTACAAATGCACATTCTGTCCAGAAGCAAATACACCCAATGGTAGCAAGTTCTATGCAAGGGCTGTTGATGAAGTAATCGACGAAATAAAGGCAATACCTCAAAAAACAATTATGTTTTATGATGCATCTCTTACTATAAATCCATCATACTCAAAGAAACTTTTTACAGAAATGAAAGGACTGCATAAAAAATTCTTCTGCAATGGAAACGTAGATGTTCTTGCAAACGACGAAGAGCTTGTACACCTGTCAAAAGAAGCAGGATGCATAGCATGGCTGGTAGGTTTTGAATCAATCTCACAGCAAACAATTGAAAATGTTGGAAAAACAACAAACAATGTGGATGCATACAAAAGAGCTGTAAAAAACCTTCACAAACATAAAATGATAGTCATCGGCGATTTCATGTTTGGTTTTGACACGGATACAAAGGATGTATTTGATGAAACGCTAAAAGCGGTTAAGGAACTGAAAATAGATGTTGCAGATTTTACAGTATTAACTCCTTTTCCAGGTACGCCAATTTTTAATAAATTTGAAAAAGAGGGCAGGATACTCACAAAGGATTGGTCCAAGTATAGCATGCATAATGTTGTTTTTGAACCGAAAAATATGTCTTCTGAAGAGCTAATCGAAGGAGTAAAAAAGATGTATACCAAGTTCTATTCTTCCCAACATACCGTAAAACGTGTTGTACACAGTCTCTGTTTTGGTGCTTATCCATTCTTTTTAGTACTATCTCGAAATGCCATTGCAAATATCGGCAGTAGAAAGTTTTCTCGTTGAAAAACAGGAGGAAATGTTGTATTTTCTAGAGAAGTATAAAGGCAACGACGTCTATGGTAGCAGTCGAAGATTTTTCTTCATCATCATATGCCGTGACCTTTAATGTATGTTTTAATTTGAACCAAGAAGGAGTCTTCCAAATCCATTCATAAGGAGGTTCTGTAAATTCATCAACCAGTTGATCATCTAAGTAAAATTCTACTTTTGAAATAGCAGAGTCATCGGACGCTTGAGCCTTGATAGTAGTCCTTCCAAGTAGTATTGTTTTCTGACTAAATGTTGCCATTATCTCCTTTCCAAAAATATGCAATCGCCCTTTCTTAGGAAGTATAATGCCAACTTCTGGAGGAAGGTTCCCCCCTTCAACAACAGTTGTCTTATTTACCGCATCAGCATAATATGCATTGAAGGGTTTTTCATTTGGCGGATTTGAGTATCCTTGGTGCTTTTCATTGCTGAAGACCACTGCAAAAATCATCAGGTTTTCAAGATCTAGCCCGGCCAAATCAATATGCTCCGTATAAGATTCTTGACTGTTTGCAGATACTGTAATGGTTTTGTCCATGGCAAATTTCAAAAACGAGAAATGATATGGAATGCCATCATAATTCTGCCATTTGGTAGAGATAATTTCGGTAAGATATACCTTTAATGTTCCCTCGTAAGCAATATTCTCATTGTTTTTTACTATAACTGTTACGATTATTTCCGAGTCGTTTGTATTATTTTCTGCAGTTACACCAACAGATAAATCCGGCGCATTTCTAGAGGCCGCTATTTGGATTTTATCTTCATAAACTGATTTTTCCTTTTTACCAACAATAACTTTGTACCCCCCATCAATGTACGTGGTAGGATTCCCATAAAGGTTATAATGTTCCTGCAATCGTTCATCTGCATTTTCATTATCTTGAACCATGCTCACATAATAAAACGGGTAGTCTTTCGATTCATACAGTTCATAGATGATATCTGAAACAGCAGGACAGTGCTGGCAGGTGGTCGCAGTACTTTCCTCTATAAAGACGTAGCGTCTACTTGCCGTATCATCATCGTCGTCATCACCAGTTTTAGTAACAGTTATCGTATAATGGACGCTGCCATTTATTGAAGGGTCTCCAACAGGACCATTTCCTGCAGTATCATCGATAGTTACATAGTAATACCAATTCTCAGATGAATCTGATGGAAGGGGAATATTCACGCTTCCATTCAAAATGGACTTAAAACCCCAATCGCTGTCACTTTCACTTTTCCAGTATATCATGGCATTGGTTACGCCAACATTATCAGAAAAATTAACAGAAATCGTAACTGTTTCACCTGCAATACCTGTCGTATTTCCAGTAATAGTATTAATCACTGGAGCTTTAGCATCCTTACTTTCTTCGCCACCGCAAAATAAAAAATATCCTGAAATTAGCAGAATTGCCACAATTAGAATCAATGCAAGTTTTTCTACAAGTTCCATGTTAATGTAAAATACATTTTGCTATATATTTATATCTATCGAAGCTAGACTATTAATTCCTGTACAGTTTAATTTGACTCAGGCATTGCCCCTACAGTCTGATCTACAAAGAATCCTAGATACCTTTGGTCATAAGGAGGATCTTGGTATCCTTGTCTAATATGAGGCATCAAACGACAAACTGTTGAAATGACCATTGTGTTATCTTCAGTAATATCTTCAAAGGTCTGATCGCCGTGATTCTCTTTTCCATCCCAAGTAAATGAAATGGTTTTCGTTCCGTGGGGCAATAAGAATAGTAGTTTGTTAATAGGAATATCAAGCAAACCAAAATAGTACGGATCTCCCTTATGATCAAGCCATCTGGATTCGATCTCGGTTATATGTGAACGGATTATTCCAAAATAGAATGAATTTTCTTTGTTTTCTATGTTAACCGTTACAGTCATTTCTGCATCTCCATCCCAAGTAACATCTATATTCATATCAATTAGGTGAATGTCCTCGCTTGTTCCTCTTTCTTCAATGAGAGAGCGATAGACATTTTCTGTCGCCTGTACACTGCCTGCATTGCCAAAATAATTGAGGTCCCCCCCATCTATGTACGCCGATGGGATAACGATAGTGTTGTACGCTCTTGATCGTTTTTGTGCGACTGGATTCACATCAGAGATTAGGGATATATAATAAAGTGGATAATCTCCACTTTGATAAATTGAATATAATGCTTCAGATGCAGTGGGACAAGAAGGGCACCACGTGGTTGTTGCATATTCTGCAAAAACAGTGTGAGTAAAGTCCCCATCTAAAACATTTTTTACTGGTAGGTTTGTATCATCTTTATTTGATATTGTTGCATTAGCAACCCCAGCTAATGATGATGCGCCCATTATAATCATTACCAACAGTATTAGTATTTTTTTCATTGATAAAGTCCCCTATATTTTTTATTCGTACTCTAATTTATTATATGTTCCGTTATATATTTAATGTTAACGCCTGTTAACGTTCAGTTAAAAAATTTTGAACATTGAAAATAAAAGCCCCTGATTCCAGCTTTTTCAAAACAGTACAAAGCAGATTTGTTATAAATAAGCAGACGTTATGAAATCATAGTTTGATAAAATGGACAATTCAATCATAAAAGC
>CAYLOF010000068.1:0-7832 GCA_964385215.1 uncultured Thermoplasmatales archaeon | reverse complement strand
TACACTCACTTGCCTTTTTCCACATATTGTATACAAGATTTTCAAGAATCTTCATGACATCTTCTTCACTTTTTATAAAAGCTATTTCAACATCAACGGCAGTCGATTCATTAAGATGTCTCCTTGTATTATGCTCCTCAGCTCTAAAATACCATGCAATTTCATACACTCTGTCAAGTCCGGTTGCCATTAACATCTGTTTATACAACTGTGGAGACTGGGCAAGAAAAGCTTCCTTTTCAAAATACTTTAATTTAAAGACATCTGTGCCACCCTCTGAAGAACTAGCGATAATATTTGGAGTGTGAACTTCAATAAGATTCTCGGATTTCAAGTAGTCATGAACAGATGCAATAATGGCTGTTCTAATTTTGAAAATTGCCTGAATTTCCTGTTTTCTAAGATCAATAAAACGGTTATCTAGCCTAGTATCAAGATCTGATTCAACTTTGTCTACAACACCAAGAGGTAAAGGAGTTTCAGCAGCTGACAAAACTTCAAATTCCTGAGGTATGATTTCATAGCCATTTCTGGCCTTGTCACTTTCTTCACATAAACCTTTAACAGATATGACCGACTCACGAGATATTGCAACTAATTTTTCAAAAATCTCTGGCGCCTTCTTTTTAAGGGCGGTTACCTGGAGGGTTCCTTTTCTATCTCTAAGGATGATAAACGCAATGGAACCAATATTACGAATATCTTCGACCCAACCAGCAACGGTTATAGGTTTACCATAATCTTCTTCTGTAACGTCTAGTGAATAATGGCTTCTGTATGTTTTCATATTCCACCTGTAATTAAAACATTGAATTTAGTCTTTTTGAAATAAAGGATAGTGTATTTTGTAACATTTCTTTGTTATTCCAAGATTCTACCATCTTTTCAAGATTTGCTTTATTTATGTTATCCATATTTTTCAGGTTTCTTACCCATTTTTCTATGTTTGGGATCGCTCTACTTACGTTATCAACGATTGTTATATTTGCAGTTCGTGCAGTCCTAGATAGGGGGTTTAGATCGATGGCGATAACTGTTTTATTCATACCTCGTAATGCTTGACATCTGTCTCCATCTTCAAGCGGTACAAGCACGGTGTCTGCAGAAAAAATTCCATCACTGTCGCATAAACCCCTGTCATGATTTAGCCCAGGAATATTTGCATCAGCTTTTTTTCCATAGATCTCTTTTGCACCATTTTTTTTCAGTTCCTTTGTGATTTTATCTATGCGCTCCTCGGCTCTATGAAAAAGATTAACTTCCAATTTTGCTGGAATCGCTTTTGCGAGACTAACACATTCTTTAGGGTTTAGGGCAACAACATTTCCGTTAATTGAGAGCACAGGATTTTTGGCAATAATCAAAGCAGCAGCAGCGGTTCTCTCTGCATCATCTGCATAAGGTATTGTTTTTTCGCCGATTAAATAATCAAAAGCCTCCCCTCGGCCATGTGCAATCAAGCCTGTTTCATGAGTAATGCCTTTTTTCATTGCAGTTGAAATTTTCTCTCTAGTTTTTAGTGAAAAGTAGCGTGGATGGCTTTTTGGTACTTCTTCCATAATTCTAAAGGCAACTGCTACAGTGTATTTTAAGGTTGGTTATGGAAAAATAAAGAAGTGCAATTTATTGATACATTTGAGCAATATTTGCAACTACGATTATCCGTACATTTCTGGCTGAGGTGCACGACCCGAGGATACCATTGGCTTTGCTTGCTTATGGAATTTCTGTAGTTGATTTTCAATCCGCTCCGATTCTTCGTACAGAGGTGCCACGTTTATCTCAAGATCCATTATGAGTGCTATTACGTTAATAGCAGCAGCTGCAGCCTTTGCATCAGGATAATTTGGATGTGCTTGGGTTAAAATTGAGATCACGCCGAAATCTGATTGTTTACCTTTATTAAGAAGAACTCCAGAAACGCCTGCTATTATTCCATTTTTGAACTGCGTGATATTTTTCATTGCTAGCATGTTTCTCGCATCTCCGGTTGATCCTATAGCGTATGCACCAGCTGTCTCTTCACTGTTTGTATCCTTTCCCTCAACGACCATTCCTTCTGGGGAAATAAGTATCTTGCATTTTTTTTCTTTAGCCCATTTCATAATTGCATTTGAAATAGAATTTATGAGATTGGGCTTTGGTTTGAACTCAGAGACAAAAACAACAATTTTCCCTCCGTTATTTTGCACTCCTGCATAGATACGAACGGGTGAAAGCGGTTCCCCTGTGTGAACAACGGATAAGGCAGGAAAGTGAGAAGAATCTAAAGCTCCTATCTGGTTAAGATTCAAAGCATCGATTAGATAATTAGCAGCAATGGTACTAACTAGACCTATCGAGGGGAAACCTGCTATAACTGTTGCGCCTTGAAGATCCATATCCTCAAAATCAATAATTTTAACATCATCATCTTGCATCTTGCATCACCATCATTTTATCCATAATACATATTCTAGCATTTAAAATAATTGGTAAGGAATCTATCCTTTTACTACTCCAAGAGGAACAAATTTTACTACCTTTCGGGATATTCCTGCCCCATGTACAACATCAACCACGTTTCTGACATCTTTATAGGAATTAGGCGCCTCCTCAGCAACAACCTTAAAACTTGCTGGATGAACATAAATGCCCTTATTTTTGAGTTGTCTTACGATATCTTCACCACGCCAGTTCTTGCGGGCACGGGTCCTTGATAAAACACGCCCTGCGCCATGACAAGTGGAGCCAAATGTTTCTTCAGCTTTATCTGTTCCATGTAAAAGATAACTTTCTGTACCCATATCTCCTGGTATCAAAACAGGTTGTCCGACGTCACGATATTTTAATGGAACTTCCTTTCTCCCAGGACCAAAAGAACGCGTGGCACCCTTTCTGTGGACATACACCTTCTTTTTCTTACCATTGACTTCATGTTCCTCAAGTTTTGCGATATTATGACAAACATCATAGACTATATGCATTCCAAGATCCTCAGCACTTGTATTCATAATCCTTTCAAATGATTCACGTACCCAATGAACTATCATCTGTCTGTTACACCAGGCAAAGTTTGCTGCGCATGCCATGGCCTTAATGTAATTCTTTCCTTCGCGAGAATTTACAGGGGCACATGCCAACTGTTTGTCCGGAAGCCAGATGTTGTATTTCTTAACGGCTTGTTCCAGTACCCTTAAATGATCCGTACAGACTTGGTGTCCAAACCCCCTAGATCCAGTATGAATCATGACAACAATTTGCCCCTTGTTTTTTATGCCATATGTTTTTGCAATGTTGGAATCAAAGATTTCCTCCACTTTTTGTATTTCAAGAAAATGATTTCCAGCTCCAAGAGAGCCTAGTTGTGATGCACCACGTTGCTTTGCTCTTTGTGAAATCACCGATAAATCAGCATATTCAAGACGTCCATTTTCCTCCAAAAACTCAAGGTCCTCTTCCCATCCATAGTTGTTTTCAATACCCCAGCGGGCACCAAGTTTCAAAACATCTTCAAGCTCCTTTATACTGAGGCGAACTTTTGCTTTGGATCCGAGGCCCGAAGGTACATTTTTAAACATCTCGTCGACAAGACCATGTATCTTTCCCTCATCCAAATCATCTATGTGTAAGTTGGTTCTTACTAATCTTACGCCGCAGTTTATGTCAAACCCTACGCCACCAGGAGAGATAACGCCATTTTCAGCATCTGTTGCGGCAACACCTCCAATAGGGAAACCATAGCCCCAATGAATATCTGGCATGGCCATGGCCTTACCAACTATTCCAGGAAGCATTGTCATGTTTGCAGTTTGCTCTAGAGCATTATCATTTTTAATAGAAGAAACCATCTTTTCATCTGCATAGATTACAGCAGATGTTTGCATTCTTAGGTTGTTTTCTTCCCCTTTGTAGCTGGAGGGAATTTCATATCTAAAATCATCAATTTTTCTTAAAGGGCCATTCCAATGCATTGTGAACACTGATACCACTAATGCGTAAAATGTTTTATAAGCCTTGAGACTGAGAAAATTATTTTATTTTTTTCTTCTGATGTAAGGGACTCCAGTTTTTCTATTTACCTTTACTTCGTAACCGTCAGGTAATTGTACTTGTTTTCCATCATCGGGTTTCTCTTTACTGAAAAAGTGAATAGTTCGTTTTTTATCAGATCCAAGTTTAATCTCTTTTCTGTATAGTGTGTAACCCTTATATCTATGCCCTTTTCCCTCCTTTTGTAGTGCATCAGTAGGTTCAGCATCCTTTAGCACTTCTGTTTCAACAATAGGACGATCTTTTTTAGGATGGGTAATTTCTGTTGGTTTTTTACTTGTCTCTTTTTCCTGTTTTAGAGGTTCATACTTGGACACTGTAGTTTCATCCACTTTTTTCTTAACATCTCTTTTTATTTTTTTAGCCAATCTTTTCTTTATACCTTTGATTCTGGTCAAATCCTTTAAAGATGCATCACTCAAATCATCAATGGATGTGAAACCATTGTTATGTAACAAAAGGGCTGTTTTTTCATCTATGCTTTCTATATCTTCAAAAACATCTATTTTTTTATCATGTTCTATTGTCGGTTTCTGAGGTATCTCTCTTTCCTTTTCAGGAATTTTAGTAATTGGTAGTTCCTCTTCTGTCTCTTCAATTGATATGGGTTCCCACTCTGGAATTTCTTCTAAAGTTTCGGGTTTTTTCTCTTTAGTTTCTTCTTCTATTTCAACTTCTTTAGGCTCTACTGGTTCCCATTCAGGAAGTTCATCGTCTATCTCATGAATTTCTTTGCCTTTCTGGTCTGCCGGTATTTCTTCTGTTTTTACAGCGTCTTTAGGTTTAACTTCGACAAATTCAGGTATCTCAATTTCGACTTTTTCTACCTCATATAATTCTTCATCTTCGAATAAATTCTCTTTTTGCTCCTCTATTTTCGGTTTGTCAGGCTCTATGTGTTCTGGTTCTGGAATGGCAAAACTATTTTTTCCTCGTCTGTGGATTGTGATATTTGCGTTAAGAGAATCGCTTTTCTCTGTGAAACCATCATGTGCATAAACATAACTTTCTTTGGAAGGTCCTGCTAGTCTTTTTTGTAATGCATTTAGGTATGCTTCATCCTCGATGAATGGATCTTTGGTACTAGGATTGTCTAAAATCATGCGCAATTTTTCAATGGTTTCTTTTTTGGATTTTTTGCCCTTTTGCATTATATGTCCTACCATCAAATTTTCTTTATACTATTTTGCTAAACTCGTTGCACATATATATTTTTGTGCATTGCAACAGTTGCATTAATTGCAACACTACCATAATAGTATGGTGTCGCTATTATATTAATATATTTTTTATATTTTATACATGTGTGGGTTAAAAAGTTTATTAAGTTGTTGTTATATCTCTCTTTTTTGATTTGAATGGGCTTTAGGGGAAGAGACATAATTTCAATAAAGGATTTTTCAAAAAGGGAAATAAATTATATTCTTAATTATGCTAGAAAGATGGTCTCCTATGCCAAAGGCGAAGGGTATATAGAAATATTGAAAGGAAAGGTGTTATCTTCGCTTTTTTTTGAGCCAAGCACTCGAACTAGACTTAGTTTTGAAAGCGCTATGAACCGACTTGGTGGTAGGGTTATCGGTTTCGCAGATCCAACTGCTACTTCACAGAAAAAAGGTGAAAGTCTTGCTGATACAATACGAATGGCCGATGCATATAGCGATGCAATAGTAATTCGACATCCCCAAGAAGGAGCAGCAAGGCTAGCGGCCGAATTTTCTGATGTGCCTATTTTGAATGCCGGAGATGGTGCCGGTAGACATCCAACTCAGTGTCTTCTTGATTTATTTACAATCCTTATGGAAAAAAAGAAAATCGAAAAACAAAAAGTTGTCCTGCTTGGTGATTTGAAATATGGTCGTACTGTTCATTCTCTTGCTTATGCTCTTTCTCTTTATGGTGTAGAATTGACCTTTGTTTCTCCAGAAACTTTAAAAATGCCTAAAGAGATAGTTAATGAATGCAGGGAGTTAGGAGTAGAACCCAGTTCAACGTCCAATCTTGGGAAAGCAATCAAGGATGCTGATGTGTTATATGCAACACGTATTCAAAAAGAGCGATTTCCTGATGCTGAGGAATATAGCCGCGTAGTTGGCACATACAAAATTGATAATAACCTTTTGAAAAATGCAAGTGAGAAACTCATAGTGATGCATCCATTGCCTCGTGTTACTGAAATCAATCCAGAGGTTGATAGAACGCCTCATGCATTATATTTTAAGCAGGCGTTTAATGGTGTGCCCATAAGAATGGCTTTACTCTCCTTGGTTACTGGGAGGAAAATATGAAGGAATTAAAAATACCACTGATTAAAAGTGGAACAGTTATCGATCATATTGCTGCTGGCAATGCTGTCAAGGTTTTACGCATCCTTGGTATTCCAAAAGCCCACTCTTTTACTGTGAGTGTTGCGATGAACGTAAAGAGTCGATTAGGGAAAAAGGATATTGTAAAAGTGGAGAACAGAGAGATTGATCCCCATGAGGTTGATAAAATTGCATTGATTGCCCCAAAAGCAACAATCAATATTATCAGGAATTATGAAGTTACTGAAAAACATAAGGTTGAACTTCCGGATGAAATAGTTGGAATAGCTCGTTGTTCAAACCCTACATGTGTATCGAATTACAACGAGCCAGTGGAAAGTAGATTTACGGTAATAAGCAAGGACCCGCCTCGCATTAAATGCTATTATTGTGAACGGGAACCAGAAGATATCGCTGAGCATATTATTTAATCTCTGCAAGAATCTCTTTTGCACGATCAAGTTTTATTTTTCCTTCTTTGATCAATTGTTCTGCAACTTTATCTATCTCATGGTCCTTAGCACCAGCCATTACAGCAATATTTTTTGCATGTAGAGACATGTGTCCCTTCTGTATTCCTACTGTTGAAAGTGCAAATACTGCTGCAAAATTTTGTGCAAGACCAAGGCTTGCAACTACCTCTGAGAGTTCTTGTGCAGTTTTGATTCTTAGTATTTTTTTGCAAACTTTTGCCTTAGGATGAATGTTTCCTGCGCCACCAACGATGCCTATTGCAATGGGTAATTCTATTTCCCCCACTAAATCTCCATTTTCATCTTTACTATATGTTGTAAGAGATGTGTATTGGCCATTTCTTGCTGCATATGCATGAGCACCTGCCTCAATTGCACGAAAATCATTTCCTGTTGCAATAATTAGTGAGTCGATACCGTTCATAATTCCCTTGTTATGTGTTGCTGCTCTGTATGGATCTATTGATGCTAGCGTGTATGATTCAAGAAATGCATCAACGATTTTTTCTCCGCCCATTTTCTCTTTATCAAAAACAGCTTTTGCTTTGACAATTCGTTTATCTGCAAGATTTGAAAGAATCTTGAGTCTTACTTTTCCACTGGTTATATCTTCAATGACCGGAGCTAATGCTTCTACCATAGTGTTAACAGCATTGGCACCCATGGCATCGCGCACGTCAACTATTAGATGTGTTACAATCATCTTGCCAAGAGGGCTGTCAAGTATTCGCACTTCTAAATCCTTTGCGCCACCACCTAAATCAACAAGTATTTTATCTTGGGCATTTGCAATCTTTAGAATTTCATCTTTATGGTTCATTATTTCCTTGGCTGCACCTGCGACGTCCTTTAGATTTAACACCTGAATCTGACCAATCATTAATGGATCAGAACATTCTGTTTTAAATCCACCTTTAATTCTGGCGATTTTAGCTGCATTACTGGCAGCAGCAACAACACTGGACTCTTCAGTTGCCATTGGAACGAGATAATCTTTTTCATTAATGAGAAAGTTTACTGC
>CAYLOF010000067.1:0-7849 GCA_964385215.1 uncultured Thermoplasmatales archaeon | reverse complement strand
GGTTCTGTATATGGAAAATAAGCAGGCCTAAAACGTATCTGTTCAAACCCCATTCTTTTATAGAACTCTTTTAGGATGCCTATCAGTTGTCTAAAATTGGTGTCTTCTTCGTGAATAATTCCTTCAATTTGATAGAACTCTGGTAGGTGGGTTGAATCGATATTCTCTTTTCTAAAAACTTGTCCTATGGAAAAAATTTTGGATGGTGGTTCTGGATTGTTATACAAATAACGTATCGTATTAACTGTAGTATGCGTTCTTAGAAGCGTTCGCTTTCCTTCATCTTTGGAAAAATTATAATTCCATCCTGTTGAGGATGTGACACCGCCATTTTCATGAACATCTGCAATCCTTTCGATTAAATCTTTTTCCTTAATATCAAAGTTTGAAGGATTCTTGCAATATAATGTGTCTTGCATTTCCCGGGCAGGGTGATCTTGAGGTATGAAAAGCACATCCATGTTCCAGAAACATGATTCAACAAAATCGCCTTTGATTTCCTGGAAACCCATCTCAATAAATATCTGTCTGATTTTATGTATCAAATCGACTAGTGGATGAGCCTTGCCACCGTACTTTGCCGGAGCAAATGCATGAATATCATAAGGTCTTATGTCTTTTCTTTTCCATCCGCCATTTTTGATAACCGTAGAAGTTATCTGGGAAATTTCATCCTTGACTTCAACGCCCTTTTGGAGTATTTCCTTTCCTTTTTCAGTAAGAATTATTGAACTACTAATAATCTCTTTTTCGTTAATTACCTGTTTTCTTGATAAAAGCATTCGGTTTTTATCCTTATCAATTTCAGTATTTGGATTTTTGTTAAGGTACTTAAGAATCTTTTCATCTTCGCTTTCGATTTCTACCGACTCTACTCCTTTGTCAGTAATTTCTAAAACAGTTTCACCATCTGCCTTTTTGATGTTTGCCCAACCTTTCCTCTTTAACCAACCAATAGCAATCGGAATCTCATTTTCTTCTAAAACATCTGATAAGTTTTTTAAAGATGCTTTACCGTTTTTATCAGATATTAGTTGCAATGCCCGTTTTTCTGGAAGGTTTTTTTCCAAAAACTGTTTCCCTTCCTTACCAAGAGAATATACTGTTTTTATGCTTTCTTCAACCCTTGCCAATTTTTTTGATTGAAGCCATGAAGCAGCATTCATAACTTCGACTTCTTGCTGAAATTCGCCATTTTCTAAGATATCTTTTGGCGATGCTTTTCCTTCAAGTTTTTTTAGTGTTAAGAGTACTTTTTTTTCATTTTGCGAAAGCTCATTGATTACTTTGTCGACATCCATCAGATTCGGAAATCAGCTAGTTATGTATTAATATATCGATTGTAGAAAATATCCATTTGGAGAAAATATGTATTTTTCCTTGTGGAATAATTCTTGAAATATGATTTGACACAAATTTGTTTAAGCGGGTATATGAACTCCAACCAAATGTTCTTTGCTAATGCTTTTTACCATTCGTCAGATTTTCTAGTTTCCTTGTGTTTTTTGATGATATCTTCTATCATCTCAGCATTTTCGGCATTGCCCAAGATGACAGGATTCCTTGTGTTAAATACGGCATTTCTTTTTTCAGCCTTCATAACTGTAAAGGGAACCTCTTCATCCATAGTTGGTTTGTCCTCCGCGTTGTGTTCATCGGTAACATACCGGAATGGCTTTGGTTTTCTTTTTTCCATATCATCCTTATTCTGTTCCACTGTATCAATCGGTTCATCAATCTGCATTCTATATCACCTCTAACGTCTTAATCGCTTTTATCTTTTTAATGATTTTGGAACTCATGGATCAGATTTCATCATATCATGTCCAGCACTTCAGAAGGAATACCATGAACTGAGGGGGTGGCAGAGATATCAATCCCTGGTCATAAACGGATGGATGTTTTGCAGGAGTTTGCAGAAACTTTGGAGCCTATCAAAATGCACGATGGGTTGCTTTCAACACTGTAAAACATATTATCCGCTGCTCTTTATTGTAAGGATTGTGCTCTGTGATTATTAAAAAAATGTTATCTACTGATATTAGACGTAATCAAAATCACCTCATCTGTAAGCAACCAATAAATTAAATGAGTCGCCTTTCACAGAAGATTAGAATCAATCTTTTCTGATGATCCACTGGCGGCTATGAGTTCTTGAAGTGCCTTGTGATATTTCTTTGGTTTCGAATCAAGAAATTTTTTAGCATATTCTTTCAAAAATTCACCAGATTCCACTTCCACTGCAGTATACTGCCACTTCTTGTCTTTCCCTTTTCCAAAAACTAACAAAAAGGAATATGCAAGTGATTTCGCTTTATGATCATCTGGTCCTTTATTCAGCTCTGCAAGACTTTTTTTCTCTCCAAATGTTTTATATGTTCTTGCAATATGATCTGCAAAACTGGCCAATGGAGGTAATGATTTGTACCTTGGGAGTTGCGATAAAACATCCTGCCGCTCCTTATACTCAAAAACAACTTCTAGAATGTCCGAAGGAGTATCATCCAGCGAAAAGAATTTTTCTGCCAGCTCCTCATCATCAATTATTGAATTAATCGCATCCAGTCCATGTTCTTCCCAGAATTTCTCTAGTACTTTGTTTGGAGTCACATTGTCTAAAACGATTGCCCCTTCAACTTGAGTAAGAACCAATTCTAGCCCTTTTTCTTCGAATTTATTGGGCTTTAGTGCCTTTATGAACCCATCCACATCCGCTCCATATGATGTGCCATCAAGTATCAGCAATTTTTCTCCAGATTGTTTTATTGATTCCTCTCGTTTTTGCATATTTTTTTTGATCAAACTAATGTCGGTCAATTTACCAGATAGATATTCATCCACATATTGTGTTTCATTATCGAAGACGGAGTTCGATCCCTTCACCAGTTGACCAATCACATCAATCGAAAAATCATTTGATATGTCTGATTCTATAAGATATTTGGTTAAATCAAATAGAGTATTTTTTGTTGATTTTGCACAATCTTTGCATACCGCAACTATTGTATCTGCAGATGTCCAATGTATGCGGAGATAGTGCCTATCCAACACCTGTTTCTTTTTTGCACTTTCGGTTTTTATATGGCTGCATGCTGCAACTCCATTTTTATATGAAAACCCTATTTTTTTCATTACAAAATTAATAAAATCCTCAGGAGGATTAGCTTCCAGCCCCGTAGAAATAAAATCTTTGTCCCATGAGTATACGTGAATGTTTCCTTTTAACACAATATCTTTTATACCTAGCAATCTAAGTAATGGATCATTAAAATGTTGCGCAGCAATTAATTTTTCCTTGTCTGCCTTTCCCCTTTGTGCATAGGTTATTTCACCTGTGGGAAATTTAGCGACTGCAAGATAAGGCGCTTTCTCAGAATGAGCAACCAATAGAGTTCCAGCAACAGCACCGTCAAGACTCTTTCTATTTGATAATTTCTCTAGTTTTGAAACATCGTCTTTGAACCTGCTAATCTTGTCCAAATTTTTTCGTATTTTTTTAAAACATTTTTTTGAAAAGGCATCTGTATAATCTGGTATAACTAGATACGGGTCATCCTTCAATTTTTTTGCATTTTTTACAAGATTTTTTTCCATAGATTTTGATGCTGTTCTTGCAAAGGTTCTAACCTTTCTGGTTTTTTTTGCCATTGTATCTTATTGTAATGTAGGGCGGTTAATAAGTATATTGTCGGTGTATTTTCAAGAAAATTATTATTATGAGTAGTTGCTTCTGAATCTGTGATATTTATGGATGTCTATGATGCAATAGTTTCACGTAGGAGCGTAAGACGCTTTCAACAAAAACCTATAGATGTTGAAATTCTAAAGAAATTTATTGATGCAGCAAGACTTGCTCCATCCGGTGCCAACCTTCAGGTTTTAGAATATTTTGTCGTATCCTACAAAGAATTATGTTCAAAAATTTTTGATACAATCGGATGGGCAGGATATATCAAACCAACATGGGCACCTAGTAAAGAAGAAAGACCTACTGCATACATTGTCATACTTGTCAATGATATCGATGACAAGTACCATGTAAGGGATATCGGTCTGGCCACTGGAAATATTGTACTTGCTGCTGAGACTGAAAACATTGGAAGTTGTATCTTGTGCAATATCAAAAAAGATGAAATTCGAAAGGTACTTAGAATTCCTGATACTTTATACATAGATTCTGTGATTGCTCTTGGGTATAAGGCTGAGCAACCAGTTGTCGAAGATATGAAGGATTCTGTTGAGTATTGGAAAGATGAAAACGAGGTTTTGCATGTTCCCAAAAGAAGACTGAAAGACATACTTCACATAAACAATTTTTAGAAAGCTTCATGTGAACAGTCGGATGTTACTTTGACATGAATTGATTTTTCTTTACAAAACTGCATTTAAAAATATTAAATAGGGGGAATGTATGACAAGATCTAATGCTTGATGACTTAATTTTAAGTGCTGCACTAATTGTTTATGCGTTATTAGTTGCTTATTTTACTAAGAGTGCTTATGACTGGATGATAAATAGAAACATCAAAAAAAAAGATGCAATTTACTATAATAGAAAGCTAGTTCACATATTTGCAGGGGGTGTTATCGCTCTAATCGTTCCCTTTTTTTCCTCTAAGTTTTATCCTTTACTTTTCGGTGTGATTCTGTCAATGCTTACCTATCTCTCCCATAAAAGAGGGAAAATACTTTACTGGTTTCAAACAGATGATGACATAAATGATGTTAGTTTTTGTTTAATGTGGGGAATTGCAGTCTTTGTCCTATGGACAATTATGGAAAATCCTTGGATTGCAATTATCCCTCTTGTGTTTATGGCCTTTGGAGATGGTGTAACAGGACTCGTAAGAAATTCAATCTTCAAAAAAAGGACAAAACATCCTATTGGAAACGTATTTATGCTTGCCTTATGCATTCCAATGGGATACATTTTAACCTATCTTTCGGGAATTCCAGAAATGGCAATATGGGGCGTAATTGCTGCTATTGTAGCATCAGTTGTAGAAAGGTATGAGATCGGCCCCATAGATGATAATATTTTGATAACTGTTAGCTCATCAATAGTTTTGTACGTAGGTTATATGTTTACCGTTGCGGGAATTTGATAATTGGAAACCATATGTAAGTTATCATACATATATTGCACAAAACAAATATACTAACGAGTCACATACATATTCTGAGGATAGGTGGAAAATGATGGAAGATGATAAGAAAATTACAAAAAAAGTAGCATGTCCTCATTGTAAGGATATAATTGCTGTAAGTGGCACTTCAGGAGAAACAATAGAAATCACATGTTCAAGATGCAATACAAAAGGTATTTTTCAATTTCCGAAAGAAAAACCTGTGTCAAAATCAACAACTGGGCCGGTTGCAATCGAAGTAAACAACATAGAATTTACATATCCTAAATCTAATAAAAAAGCAGTAAATGATGTTTCATTCTGGATTAAAAAAGGAGAGATATTTGGATTTCTTGGCCCAAATGGTGCAGGAAAAACTACCACTCAAAAAATAATCATCGGTCTTTTAAAAACGTATCAGGGAAACATCGAAATATTAGGAAAAAACCTACAAAGTTGGAAAACGGATCTATATAATAGAATTGGTGTTGGGTTTGAACTACCTAATCATTACCAGAAACTAACAGCTCTTGAAAACCTGGAACTCTTTGCATCGTTTTATCGCGGTAAAACAACTCCACCTATGGATCTTTTAAAAATGGTTGAACTTGAAAAAGATGCAAATCAGAGGGTAGCAACTTTTTCAAAGGGTATGAGATCAAAACTAAATTTTGCTCGTTCTCTTCTAAATGATCCTGAAGTTTGGTTTCTTGATGAACCAACAACAGGGCTTGATCCAGTTAGTTCAAGATTAATTAAAGACATCATTAAACAAAAAAGAAAAGAGGGAAAAGCAATATTTCTCACAACTCATAATATGAATGATGCTGACGAACTATGCGACAGAGTAGGATTTATTGTTGAAGGTAAATTGGTTCTAGTTGAAAACCCTAGAGAACTAAAAATTAGGCACGGTAAAAAACTAGTAAAAATTGAATATCTTAAAGATGGTGAATTGAAACGAGAAGATTTTGATTTAAAGAATCTTGCTGGCAATAAATTTTTTTTAAATCTTTTAAAAACAGGAACTGTTCAGACTATTCATACAGCAGAAGCAACCCTGGATGATATATTTATTAAAGCGACAGGTAGGAAGATTAGATGAGTAATCTAAAAAACATGTTAAGATGGGAATTTCTCCTTTTATATCGATATAGATTAATTCATATCTCAATTCTCACTATCGTATTGTCCTTTTTAACTATTCAAGCAGTTGAATCATTTCAAGGCCAAGGTCAGATTAATTCAATATTTTTATTTTTTGATCCTGCTATCATTGGAATCATGTTTGTTGGAGCACTTGTTTTATTTGAAAAATCAGAACATGTGCTTCAGGCATTGGTGATAACGCCAATGAACACTGATGATTATATCTTATCAAAAGTAATTTCACTTACAATACTGTCTGTTATCTCTGCGACCATATTTATGGTTCTACTGATGATATTTAGTGAAATATCGGTTAATGTTTTTTACTTTGCATCTGGTATAATCTTAACATCGGCTATGATGATACTCATTGGTTTTATCCTTGCATCTGGAGTGCAGAACATCAATGGATATCTTCTAGGGATGGCGATTGGTTTTATTGGTCTTATGTTCCCTCCGCTCCTCCATCTTTTTGGCATTATTGAAAACCCCATTTTTTACATATGGCCAACGCAAGCATCATTTATCTTGTTTGATGGAATATCAGGATCCCTTAAGTTATGGGAGGCAATCTATGGCATTGGTTACCAAGTATGTTGGATTGTATTGTTATATTACGTTGCAAAAAAAGCGTTTTATAAACATATTGTTTTAAAGGGAGGCTAAGAGAAATGGCATATATCTTAACGCTTGCAGTCAATGATTTCAAAAATATTTTCAGAGACAAGTTACTTGTTATTCTTGCAATACTATATCCAGTAATGCTGATCGCAATTTCTCAGATAATTGTACAATTCATTGCACCTAGCTTAGAAAATTCCATTCCACTTGTTGCCCGGTATGATATGTTATTTCTGTTATTTACAACGATAATCCCGATCATCTATGGATTTATAGCATCTTTTCTCATAATGGATGAGAAAGATGAACAGCTATTAACTGTACTACGCGTTATGCCAGTGTCTCGAAATAGTTATCTGATTTATCGAATGTTATTTCTTTCAGTTTTCTCTTTTATCGTATTATTAGTATTTCCACTGTTTTCAGGATTATTGGAAAACACCCAATTTTCCTATATTGAATATATCCCGATAGCGCTTTTTTTCACTCTTTTAGTCCCGTTTTCTGCATTGATGGTAAGCTCGTTTGCAGCAAACAAGGTACAAGCATTTGGAATTCTCAAATTAGGAGGCACTCTCTTCATTCTTCCTTTGTTTAGTTTCATGCTAAAGAATAATTTAAAATACATTTTTTCTCCCATTCCAAATTTTTGGGCATTTGTCAGCCTAAAAGAAGTGATTTCCACAGGAACAAATGACTATGTGCATCTTGGCATAGGGTTTGCATATACATTAATATTAATTACCATTCTATTTTATATATTTAACAAAAAAAATTGAGTGTTGTTTAGGCCTTTATCAGGATTCGAAACTTTTACCTGTGAATGCCAGTTCAAATAATATTATTATTTAATTAATATATAAATATGCAGGGGAAGGGATTCGAACCCTCGGACCTCTGCAGGACAAGGCCCTGAACCTTGCGCCGTTGGCCAGGCTTGGCTACCCCTGCAA
>CAYLOF010000066.1:0-7861 GCA_964385215.1 uncultured Thermoplasmatales archaeon | reverse complement strand
AAATCCAGATGAAGAAGCCGATGAAATTGAAGACAATCTTGTAAGAACCGAAGAACTTGCTGAGAAAATCATTGCAAACTATGAACAAGCTCAAGGTTGGTATCAACAGATACCAAGAATGAATAAAGGTCTTCATGATTATGTCATCATAACGCTTGATTCATTGACATCATCCGTAACACCTCTTGTTAACTGGGAAACTAGCAAAGGTCGTACTGTCCAGGTTGTTACAACAACATGGATTGATACAAACTATGGCGGCGGATATGATCTTGCTGCGAATATGAGAGCTTTTCTGAGAGATAAGTATCCTTCAGGTGAATGGGGCATTGAAGATGTATGTCTTATAGGTCATTATGATGACGTACCTATGCGTCGCTGTGAACAAGATGTAGGATATGGAAAACCAGAGACAGATTACTACTATGCTGAACTTTCCCTTCCAGATAATCAGTCATGGGATGCCGATGGTGATCACAAATATGGCGAAAATTCCGACCCTATTGACTTCTATACTGAAATCAATGTTGGTAGAATTCCATGGAGTGACCCAAGCACTGTCTTAAGCATTTGCAATAAATCTACCATATATGAACAAAACGATGACCCATCCTTTAAGAAAAACATACTACTACTTGGAGCATTTTTCTGGGATGACACAGACAATGCAGTGTTAATGGAATATAAAACCGATTCATCTTTGCATCCATGGATGTCTGATTGGACCATGACTCGACTGTATGAACAAGGTCACTCTGCATATCCCTCCGACTATGATTTGACCTATACTAATGTCCAAAATGTTTGGTCGTCTGGAACATATGCTTTTGTTAATTATGCAGGGCATGGGTCACCTACCTCATGTCATGTTATGTACTCCAAAGGTAGTGCTTTTGTGGACACAAATACATGTAATTATCTTAACGACGATTATCCAGCAATAATATTTGCAGATGCGTGTAGCAACCACGATACCGATTATTTTAACATCGGCCAGGCCATGCTGGAACAAGGAGGAGTTGGTTTTTTAGGCTCTACAAAAGTTGCCTATGGTTTCCCAGGATGGAATGATCCATATGACGGTTCCAGCCAGTCCATGGACTACTTCTTCACCACATGTGTCACCTCAGGCGATTATACACAAGGACAGGCTCATCAATGGGCGTTAAATGAAATGTATACAAATGGTTTATGGACTGCTAATGCTCGCTATGAAACATTTGAATGGGGAGCACTATTGGGCAATCCCAATCTCGAAATGTTTCTCTTGCCTTTGGAGATCCTTTTCCCAAATGGTCTCCCAGAATATATAGATCCTGGTGTTCCTACTACAATTACCGTGCAGATAAATGAAGTCACAGATACATATGTTTCAGGAACAGGTACGTTTTATTATCGCTACGACGGTGGTACATACCACACATCTCCATTGGTACACATATCTGGAGATTTGTATGAGGCAACACTACCCGCTCCAAACTGTGGAGATACACCAGAATATTATTTCAGCGCAGAAGCAACCTTGGCAGGAACAATATACAGCCCATACGGTGCCTCCCTTAATACATATTCTTCAATTGTAGGAGAACTCACCACCATATTTGTTGATGATTTTGAAACCGACCAAGGTTGGACTGTTGTGAATGATCCATATCTTACTGACGGTGCCTGGGAGCGTGGAATACCTATTGGCGGAGGAGATCGTGGAGATCCAGCAACTGATTACGATGGATCAGGTCATTGTTATCTTACAGATAATGAAGATGATAATTCAGATGTTGATGACGGTATCACATGGCTTATTTCACCATCGATAGATCTAAGCGCAGATATTGATGCGGAAATCTCGTACGCTTTATGGTATACCAATGACTTTGGAGCCGACCCAGATAATGATTTGTTCAAGATTTACATTTCGAACAACGATGGTTCAACATGGACGTTGGTTGAAACAATAGGTCCTCAATCTCAATCTGGGTGGAGCGAACATAGTTTCATGGTAGCCGATTATGTTGCACCAACAAGTCAAATCAAAATCCGTTTTGAAGCTTCAGATCTTAATGACGGGTCTGTTGTTGAAGCAGGTATTGATGACTTTTCAGCATGTTCTTTAAATTGTGTTTCTCCAGGTAATTTATATGTTTCAGGGTTATCTCCATTATGGAATTTTGTTTCATTGCCATTTAATCAATCAATCAGTAAGACGGATTTCATCGTCAAACATAATGGAAATACCTATAATTGGCTGGATGCAGTTGCTGCAGACATCGTAACCGATATTGTTTTTGGATGGGGACGAGATAGTCAAAGCTATACGTTCAAAGACACTCTTGAACCAGGATACGGCTATTGGATGTGTACCAACAATGACTGCGATCTTTGGGTGGAAAATATAAGTATAATATCAACTAGTTATATCACTGAACTTGAAACAAATTGGAACATCATGGGAGTACCGCATAATCAATCTGTGGATAAAACAAACATTACGGTAAATTACGGCGGTACTGAGTACTCATGGGCCAATGCAGTAAGTGGCGGCATCATCAGCGACTATGTGTTCGGCTGGAATCGTAATACTCAGAGCTACATATTTGTAGACACGTTCGAACCAGGGTATAGCTATTGGATGTATGCATATTATAATTGTATACTAAAAAGATAAAAATAAATTTAGAATCGAGATTTCTTAAGCGTCAAAAATTGTAACATATGTTATATATCTTTATATAGACAGCTTATTTAAATATTGTTGCCCTGTATTTTTCCGATAATTTTATAAGGAATTAATAGATACCATTAATATAGATATAATCAAATTAACATAAAATAATAATGGATTATATTCTATGTAATGCCTATAAGGGAGGCAAGATATTATGAAAAAAAATGCGAAAGTAGTTGGTATTTTAGTATGTATGCTGTTGATTACGTCAAGCACGATTGTTGCAGCAGATTGGCAAAATAAAGGAGATTATAGAGATTATGGAGATGCTCCTGAAGGAAGTAATGCCATAGCTTATCCATCTTTGGGAGTTTCCGGATCGTTTCCAACCTGTCAGAGTTGTGGACCTGCAGGATGGATTCAACATGATAACTATGGAGCATGGTTCGGAAATGGAGTTGATTTTGAGTTTGATGGTAACGGTGGCACTTGTCCAGGTGGCTTCCCGCCATATGATCAAGATGAAGGTTTCCAAGATGGTGATGCCGGTCTTATTATGCCAGAACCATTCACTATTGATGCTACTTCAAGTGTGATTCCTTTCACAGGTTATACAGGTACGCCGCTTGGAAATGTTGGTCAAACAGCAGTTTGGGGAACTAATGTTGATATTTGGGTAGATAATCACATGCCAGGCCATCCAGAATATCTTCCAGGATTTGTAAATGTCCTAATTGATTGGAATCAAGATGGTGATTGGATGGATGTGGGAGAACATGTATTAGTTGACTTTGTGGTACCTCCATTGTATCTCGGTCCTCTTTCTGGACTTAGTCCTCCATCATTTACTATTGCAGGTCCAATACCAGCACCAGGGTATGTATGGTCACGATTCTCCATCACTGAATCACCTGTTGGAACTAGTTGGTTTGGAGAAGGTGCTTTTGAAGATGGAGAATCAGAAGATTATCTTTTGTTTGTTGATGATCAGCCCAGTGGACCTAGTGTTGATATTGAGAAAAAAGTATGGAATGAGACACTTGGCGATTGGGATGAGTATATCGAAGCAGAAGTATGCACCATTGTACGATTCAATCTCAGTATTTATAATAACGACACAGATTCAGTTATTGTGACAAAGATATGGGATACTTTACCACCTTGTGTTGAATATGCAGATAATGCAACATTCAACGGTATTCTACTAGAACCAGATGTTATTAATCTACCAACAATTGAGTGGAATTATCCTATTCCTGCAGATTATTGGTATCCTGGCTCGGCACCTGGAGAATTACCACCAGGTGAATGGATTTTTATAGAATTTGATGTCCATGTTATAGGTCCCCCTTGTACTGATAATGTTAATTGGGGTTATTGGGATGTTTACTATAATGATGAATATTATTATTTTGAAGATAATGCGACAATACATCCTATTTCCGGCGAACCTTGGCCTAATCATAAGATGCATTATCCACAGCTTCCAGATCCAAATGGCTGGGATGTACTGGCAAACTTTGAAATGCCTTTTATGCCTCTAGCAGATGATTGGATGTGTTCAGAAACAGGACCAGTTACTGATATTCACTTCTGGGGATCATGGCTATGGGATTTTGAAGGAGTAATTGATGGATTTGATATATCCATATGGGATGATATCCCTGCAGATCAAAGTCCAACTGGTTATAGTATGCCAGGAACCATGCTATGGAATGAATATTTCTCCTCTTATGATATTATTCCAATGGATCCATCGCCTCAAGGGTGGTATGATCCATATGATGGATGGTTTGAACCACAAGGAAATCATATGAATTATTGGCAATATAATATTGAAAATATATCAGATTCATTTATTCAACAGAATGGAACCATTTATTGGTTATGCATACGTCCAAGTATGATGTCTTATTATCCAGATCCGCCATTATGGGGTTGGAAGACATCACTTGATCATTTTAACGATGATGCAGTATATTGGTTAGAGCCGATTGGATGGATGGAACTTTACGACCCTATGACTGGTTTATCACTTGACCTTTCCTTTGTAATTACGGGAGAAGAGGAACCTTGCGAGCCAAGTATTGATGTTGAAAAATATGTTTGGGATCCCTTGAATGAAGACTGGGTTGATGCTGATGATCCAAGTGTAGCTGTTGATTTTACAATAGGAAGTATAGCACAATTTAAAATTGCAATTCATAATGATGGAGAATGCTGCAACCTAACCAATATTTATGTCGATGATTTTGCTGAAGAAATGAATATCGTTGATTTTACTATATGGCCAGATGGGTCTAGTTATACTCCGGGAGTTGGAACAAGTATGTGGTGGACACTTCCTGGGCCACTTTCTCCATGTAATTGGATTAATATTACAATATGGGCAGAGGTTGAAGGAACTCATTGTAACACATATTATAATTGGGTCGAAGTTGATGGATATTGTGAGGACCAAGATGTCCATGTAATGGATAATGATTATTGTTATATACATGCTGTTGAACTGTTTGAAGCTGAATTTGGTGATGCCCCTGAAATCGGTATTGCTTATCCATCTACTGGTGTACCTGGCTCTTTTCCGACTTGTATGTGTTGCGGACCCGCTGGATGGGTTCAACATGATAGCTATTTAGGAGGAGGTTTATTTTTCGGAAATATGAAAGATAATGAAATCGATGGAAACGCTGGGTGGTGTACTGTTGGTAGTTTTCCACCATATGATCAAGACGAGGGATTTTTTGGAGGACCTGATGGTGGCCTTATGTGGCCAGATCCATATACAATTGATAGTACTATGAACGTTGTTCCATTGGCAGGAATTGGAACGCCACTTGGATATATGGGACAAATAGCAAATTGGGGTGTTGAGATTGATATGTTTGTGCAGAACTGGTTGCCAATAGATGCCTATGTAAATGTCCTTGCGGATTGGAATCAAAATGGTCAATGGGGCGATCCAGGAGAACATATTCTGATTGATTTCACTATACCTGCAATGTGGAATGGACCAATATCATTACTAGGACCGCCATCTTTTACGATTGGACCAAATCACGGTTATGTATGGGCTAGATTTACTGTATCTGAATATCCTGTTTCATCGGTGTATCCTATTCCATGGAATGGTGATGGATATTTCGAAGATGGTGAAACTGAGGATTATTTATTACGTATTGATGAGGGGTTACCAATAGCTTCATTTGATTATGAACCATTGAATCCAACAACTGTTGATACTGTTTATTTCAATAGTACTTCATATGATACTAATCCTGGTGGAAGCATTACGAATTGGACTTGGAACATTGGCGGTACTCCTAAATATGGTGAGTTTGTGACTCATCAGTTCACTAGCGATGGCACATACACGGTTACTCTTACCGTGATGGATAATAGCGGAAAAACTGATTCTACAGCTAAACTTGTTCCTGTGGGTGATATTACCGAGATAACAAATCTTTCACAAGGCTGGAACATAGTGTCACCACCATTTAATCAATCGGTGTCCAATACAGATCTGATTATCAAATACAATGGATACTATTATAGCTGGTCTCAAGCAACATCAAGTAGTAATCCAACTGGATCTCCAATCATTAGCCAATATATATTTGGCTGGGATCGTTCTGGACAGAGTTATACATTTGCGTATTCGCTTGACCCTGGTGAAGGATACTGGGTTTATTCATATCAGAATGATTGTGAATTTTGGGCGATAAATGTCAGTGTTTCTTCAGATGACTATGTCACTGCTCTAAAAACTGGTTGGAATCTAATGGGTGTACCTGATGATAGCTCCGTGAATAAGATTAATCTTATTGTAAACTACGGCGGTACTGATTACACTTGGAGCGATGCAGTAACAAATGGTTACATAAACAATATTGTCTTTGGATGGATTCGTTTATCGCAGAGTTATAACTTTGCAACCACACTTGATCCGGGATATGGTTACTGGATGTTTGCCTACTATGACTGTATATTGAAAAAGTAGTAAACTAAGAGGGAAATTTCTTTCCAAACAAATTTAACCTCTTTTTTTCTTTTTTCATTTTAATATTTTTAAATTGGTTACTATATGTTTGGTTGAGATGAACCCCTAGTTAAACATACAGTTTTTCAGATACAATTGAATATAGATTATATAAACGGTAACATTTTTGGATGGGATTATACTGGATGGAGCCACGTACTCAGTGATATTCCCGAATCCAAATATGTCTATTGGATGTATGCTTGTTATAATTGCATATTAAAAGGATCTGGGATATAGACGCATCTATGGTGAGATTAAATTCACCATATCCCGTTTTTCTCATTTTTATTGATTCTTAAATGCCTTCTTTAATCTGATTGTTGTATGTGCCTCTGAAGTTAAGTTTTTAAGAAGGTAGATGTTGTGTATCTTTACAGTGGGTGATAAAATGATTACAAAATTTTGGAAAAATAATAATATATTGTTCTTACTTGTTGGAGCACTAATAGTGTTAAGTATGAGTGCTACAGCAGAGACTATAATGGATGATGCAGGAGATGTTTGGTATAAGACAGCATCTGATGGATGGTTCTGGTCGTCACAAAATGTTACGGATCACCCCAATATTGATATTATAAGTGTAGAATATACATTAAATGGCTCTATTTTAACATTAACAATGATTTTAAACGGGGAAATTGACGAATCTAAAACGGTTGGATATGAGATATGTTATGGTAATTTGACAGATTATACATATTACCTTGCACGATATCTTCCATATGCTGGAGGTGGTAGGTATTATTTTGTTGGTGAAGGCGATATTGATGATATGGGAAACCTAACGCATCCGATTTCAGAAGATGGAAAGATTTTTTCGACTACTTTTGAAATAGACGATATGGATTCAACTTTTGAAATATGGGGACAAACCTATGAATATGATGACAATGATACTGGAAAATGGGCTGATTTCGTTCCTTTAAAATTTGAACCTGAGTACAGTGGTGAAGGACCTGATGACGATGATGATACTGGTAATGAAGACAACAATGAAACTAGTGACGGCAACAACGATGAAAACACAGGCGACACTGAAAAGAAAGGAACACCCGGTTTCGAGATACTTATTGTAATTTGTGCAATAGCGTTGATTTCACTCCGAAAGCAAAAGAAGAAAGAATAGATCTTACTAGATTTACTCTTATCAATCT
>CAYLOF010000065.1:4124-7882 GCA_964385215.1 uncultured Thermoplasmatales archaeon | reverse complement strand
GATGTTTTCATTGTATCATTCACCAGTAACTCTTCTAGCCTGTGTTTCTGTTTTCCCAGTGGAAAAGATCTTTTTAGCTTTGCTAATGAAAAAACTACCTCATTATCAGAAATCACGCCAATAAGCATTCCGTTGTTTATAACTGGCAGTCGTGCAACTTTTTCATCGATCATTCTTCTTCGAGCATGAATAACCCTGTCTTCTGGAGAAACCGAATGAATATTTTCATGCATTATTTCCTTTACTTTATTTTCACTCTCTACAAAAGGAAGTAGATCTGCCTTTGTAACAACTCCCACTAGCTTACCATCTTCTACAACATTTAACATTGTAGGGCCAGGCTCACCAACGGTCTTAAGGATTGTATTCACTTCTGTATCTGGAGATATAATCTCAATATTTTTATCTGTGACTGATGATGCATGCAGTCTTGCTGCGGGCACACCTCGGCTTCTTATTGATCCAAGTTTGGCCGCTATTTTGTTGTCAGTTATAACACCGATTAGTTTTTTTTCTTCGACAACGGGTACTTTAGTGATTTCATATTTTTTCATCAGTTTTAAAACGTATCTTAAATCAACATCTTTGTCTACAAAAATAACCTCTTCAGTCATTACGTCCTTTACTTTCATTCTTCATCATCCCCTTTATCTATGTAAAAATAACGCTATCACTCATATTCCAATGCGTCTATGCAGTCCTCGCATAGTAAACGCCCATCAACATCCTTCAAACTGGCGGAGAGCGTACCACAATCTTCGCATTTACCAGAAAAAACCTGTCTCTTCATATAGGCTTCGTCTCTCTTACTTATATCGTACCACTCCCGAGATATTTCGTGTAATATGGGAGATATCCTTGAGATGTCCTTATTGGTTATTATGCCGATTAATTCACCCTTCTCCACAACAGGCAATCTTCTAACATTGCATTTACCCATTGTTTTCATAGCTTCCTCAAGTGGTATATACGGATCAATTACTATTATAGGAGAACTCATGATTTTCTCGGCAGCCACCTCACTGGCTTTTAGATTTTCAGCAACAACTTTTTTTATTATGTCACTCTCAGTGATGATTCCCAATGGTTTATCACTTACAACTATACAATTCCCAATGCCTTTTTCTTTCATTAAAATTGCAACTTCTTCAACTGAGGTTTTTGGTTTAACTGTTACCGGGTTAGCCTTCATTGCTTCCTTAACAAGAACGTTGCCTTTACTCATCTAACACCTCCTTTTATTGGGAACATGTGAAAGCATTTGTCACAGGCATTAAAACCTTTCGCCGTATTTTAACCTTTGTTGTATTGAATCTGCGACGTTTAATGTGAAGTCAATTGGTTGTTATCTAATAAAAATTACGATTAAGGCAGTATCAAAACACATTTTAGTGGGTAAGCACATACTCTAATCAGATGGTGAATTTTACTGTTAAAGGTGCTCCTGCAGCGAAAGCGCGTCCAAGATTTACATCAATGAATGGAAAAGTGAGGGCATATACGCCAAAAAAATCTGCTACATATGAAAATCTCGTAAAACTAGAAGCACAAAAGTACATAACAAAGCCGATTAACGGTCCAGTTGCCCTATATATTCACTTTTATCTGCCACGACCCAAACGACTGATATGGAAGACAAAACAGATGCCATCGATATATACTGACAAACGTCCAGACATTGATAATCTTGCAAAATCAGTTATTGACGGTCTTAATGATATTGCATTCCGAGATGATGGTCAAATCGCAATGTTGCATATCCAAAAGAGGTATTGTGAAGGTAACAGTCAATCAAGAACATCAATCAAAATAGAGCGATTAGAAGAATAAGACACAAAATTTAGATTTCACACGTTTTCTTACAACGTATACAAGTTTCACACTGTACATATGTAGGTAATCTAATTCGAAACGTTTTAGAACTGCATTGCATTATTGCCTTTTTGATTACCATGAAAAAGATGATTATTGCATACGATGGTTCTGATGCGTCCAAAAAGGCAGTGGAAGTATGTTTAAAATGTTCAAATGATGATGATGAAATAGTTCTTCTCACTGTCATACCTGCAGAGTTAGCATCATCATCCTTCACAAAGATGTTGTTGCCTACAATTGATCTAAGCTCTATGGTGCAGTCAGGTAGCTTCAAGGAAAAAGCTATGGAGTCTTTGTCTAAAATTGCAGAGGGAATTAAATCTAATGTTGAAAAAGTGGACGTTGCTGTAGAATCTGGCGATCCAGCAGATGAAATTCTTTTATCAGCAAAGAAATGTGGGGCAGACATCATAGTTTTAGGATACAAAGGATATGGAAAAGAGGGGCGATTTTTACTTGGTAGCGTTACCGATAAGGTAGTTCGCTATGCGGGAATTTCAGTTTTAGTGGTAAGATAAAATATTTCGTGATATTAATGCATCCTTCGGATGAAATACGGGGAGTTAAAGGTAATATACTTTCTAATAAGAGAATAGTTCTTGGAATTACTGGCAGCATTGCATCTGTTGAATGTGTTCGATTATCTAGGGAGTTGGTTAGATATGGTGCTGAGGTTTTCCCGGTTATGACCTCCGCTGCTACAAAAATCATTCATCCTGATTCGCTCGAATTTGCAACCGGGCATAAACCCGTTCTTGAATTGACAGGGGAAACAGAACATGTCTCCTTATGTGGCATGGTAAAGGAACCTGCAGATTTATTTCTTATTTCTCCATGTACGGCCAATACTATTTCCAAGATAGCACATGGTATTGATGATACGCCTGTCACAACTTTTGCCACTACGGCCGTCGGTTCAGGAATACCAATCTTGATTGTTCCTGCAATGCACCTCTCTATGTATAATCACAAGGTAGTTCAGGGCAATATTGAAATATGCAAAAAAATCGGCATTAAATTTGTTGAACCATACATTAAGGGAAATAAAGCCAAAATGGCAGATATTGGTGAAATTGTTGCACGTTCGATTAGAGAAACTGGTAAACGAGA
This sequence comes from uncultured Thermoplasmatales archaeon, assembly GCA_964385215.1. Classification (GTDB taxonomy): domain Archaea; phylum Thermoplasmatota; class E2; order DHVEG-1; family DHVEG-1; genus DAOWHD01. Next base: position 4,897 of record CAYLOF010000065.1, on the reverse strand, counting down.
TATGGTAAAGAAAAACGTTCTCGTAATAGGTGGTGCTACGGCAGAGCCAATCGATGATGTTAGAATAATTTCCAATCGCAGTTCTGGTAAAACAGCAGTGTGGCTTGCGGATAATGCTTTTGTTAGAGGTGCAGATGTTGAGTTATGGTATGGATGCAGTGGGGAACCTGTACCAGACTACATAAACACGGTGAAATTTGAGTCTGTTAAAAATTTAATGGAACTGTTAACAAAGGATCTAAACAAATTTGATCTTATCATTATCTGTGCTGCGGTTTCAGATTACATACCTAAAAAAAGAGAAGGTAAAATCCCATCAGGAGAAAAGAAACTTGTTTTGGAAATGTCACCAGCACCAAAAATTATCGAAAAGTTGAGAGAGAAAGCACCGAATTCAAAAATCGTTGGTTTTAAACTTGAAGAAAAACAGGATGGACTAACAGATGTGGCATATGAGCTTCTTAAGAAAAATAAACTTGATTTTGTAGTGGCAAACACGATTTCTGGTCTTGAAGGTAATAAAAACAAAGTATGGATAGTAGATAAAAAGGGAAATAGTGCTAAAAGAGAAGGAAGCAAAAAAATTATAGCTGATTATATTTTAGATATGACAAAATAAGAGTGGACCAAATGAGAGCTGTTGCATTTGCACCTGGGCACATATCAGGATTTTTTGAACCTGTTTATAATGAAGATGCGACAAAAACAGGTTCTCGTGGTGCAGGCATAAATGTCTCTTTAGGGGCAGTATCTGAAGTCACTGTCAAAGATTC
>CAYLOF010000065.1:0-4024 GCA_964385215.1 uncultured Thermoplasmatales archaeon | reverse complement strand
CTGGGAAATATGATTTGGTGCTGTGTGTTGCTGATAAAAAAATGGATACGAAAAAAATTCTTTCAGATTCTGATAAGATGAAAGATGTAATTAGTTGCGGTAGAGATTGTACTAGGAAATTGTTAGAATCTCCAACTGTCGAAAACCTTTTTTCATTATCTCAGGTTTTTACCAAAAAGACAAATCTTGTTACGAAGCAAGTAGTCGAGGCAATTGATGCTGCCAGTGAATTTGGTATGGCAAGTATGTGCATGTTAGGCAATTCTATTTTTGCTATGGGTGAAACAGGCAAGCTTTGTGAGAAACTTAAATCGTTCGGCAAGGTCTTTGTTTGTACCGTTGATGAACATGGTGCACGAATTGTGAATGATTAAAACAGAATGTTTTTAGGTGCAAGGCCCTGCCATTTAAAATTCTATATCTCGTCCATTTCCCCAGTTGCTAAATCTATGAGATGTTTCTCTCCATCCTCTGGGCCTTTTGCAAAAAGAATATCGCCTGGATCAATCTTTGTGTTCTTGTTCGGCCCGTAAAGCCACCTATCTTTGTGTCTCATTGCAATAATCATCATTCCTGTTTCACTGCCAAGTTTAAGTTTGCCTAGTGTCTTTCCGCATAAAATCGATTGAGAATCGACCTGTGTTCTGGTCAGTACCTCATCAGATTCACGCACACTCATCTTTAGAATGGGATGTAGTTCTACATCTCTGAGTTCAACATCTGCTATCTCTTGTGCTGCATCGGCAATCTCTTCGCCGGCCTGAGCCAGTCTCATCAGTGTGAGTGCAGCATCAACTTTAAGCTTTCCTTTTTGCACGTCCCTAAAAGATTTCTTTTGTATCTTCTGAAATAAACTATCGATTAAATCCTCTAGGTTATATACCTCTTTTGCAATGGTTTTGTTGTCGTATAACAATGATGAATATGCCAAATCTACCATGAGTTCAGATTTATCTTTTATTTCTAATACGATGTCCTCTGATGTTTTCTCTTTCATTCCAACACCTTCAATTTTCCTTTTAGAAAATTATTAAGATCGTCATATCCTTCATCAGCCCCACGAGTTATAAGCCAGTCATCAGCCATTAAAGCTACATCAGACTGTGGATTATAGATCCAGCTATCTCTACGTCTTATAGCAATAATTCGCATACCCGTTTCGGATTCAACCTTTAAATCACCAATTTTTTGTTTGCACGCTTCAGATTTTTCCGATACCTTAATTCGAAAGATTTTCTCATCTGCTTTGCTTAGTATTCTAAAGAGAGTTGGTCGATTTTTGTCTTTTAGCATTAGCACAATGTCTCCTGCAGTGTTTGAGATTTTCTCAGATGCTTGGGCCACCTGAAGTATACCAGCCAACTGTTCTGCATCCTCTTTGGTTCTGGCAGCCATCATTGCCATTATTCGAATATCATAGTTTAGTTTGTCCATACGCACCTCGAGATATTTCACCTCTTCAGCAATTTCCTCGTTATCAAAAAGGACTGCGGAGTATGCTAGATCTATTATAAGCTCTGATATGTCTTTCATTTCAGTCAGCAGATCTTTTACTGGGGTGGGTTCATATTCAATTTCACTGAATTCTTCTTTTTTCCACTTCGGCGTTCTTTGCAATCTTCCAAGTATGCTTTTTCTTTTCTTTTTACTCATATTCCTACTGCTCCAATTAATAAAAACAAAAATATTATCCCCATAGTATCACCAATAGTGGTAACCACTGGTGCAACAAAATCATCGGGATCCGCCCCCTTCTTAAAGGATATAAAAGCTGTAAAAATGCTAGCCACTGAGACCACACAGACAAGTAGTACCCCCACAGCTAACAAAACAAATACAAATTCTATCAAGCCAATACCCATTGTTACTCCACTAAATGATGCCACATAATAAATAAGTATCGCAAGAACTGCATATGTTATAATCCCCATCAATAGTGAAGTAAGTAGATTCTCATGCATCTTTTTGTCTTTGATATCAAGAGTAATAGATCCTACATGTAATCCAGATGCAAGGCGTGCACCTAAGATACTTCCAATGTTTCCTCCAACTCCATTGATGGCAGGGATAGAAATAAGAAAAATCGGTATTTTTAGTAATGTATTTTGTCCACCTTGCAGTATTTGACCGGCAAACATCTCAATGAGAACACATAAAGTAAGTAGAGGTAAACCATATCTTACTATCTTTTTCCAGCTATATATCACAGTATTACCTCCACAATCATAGCACTGCCAAAAATTGAGAGCATGGTTATGATATCTCCAAAAGTAGCCAAGGCAGGCCCGGTTATATTGTCGGGATCATATCCACGTTTAAAAACAGCGAATATGATTCCAATGGTTAGCATGGTGAGAATCACGCCAGAAACAACTCCTGCAATTAGTACTATTATGATAAGTTTTACAGGATCGGGGCTTATATCAAAGAACGCGATTGTGGTTACATATGCAAGGACACCGATAGTGATGGAGACAAGAAAACTTAAAACAAGAGATCCTATGATATTCTGCTTAAGTTCCCCATTCCACATGTTTTCAGCATCAATAACACCAAGATGATATGCAGAACCTAATCTAGAACCAAATGTTGTACTAATATTTCCACGCAATGCAATGATTGCAGGAATTATTACAATGAGCCCCGGAATACTTTCAAGAAGATTGGCCATCACACCAAGAGTGCTACCTGCCACTACGCCGCCAAGTCCGCAGAATATCAGCAGGGGGAGGCTCTGTCTCAGCATTTCCTTTGCGAACATTAACTATCGCCTCCATTTTATCTTTACTCTCCTGTTTTATAGATGGAGTTTTCTATATCTTTCCCACACCATATCTGTATGTTCCTGAATCTCCTTCAACCTTTTAACATCCTTCTTCGGCTTAAAAAGATGTCTAAAGCGACCTTGTAATTTTATCCAGTCTTCAATAGGTTTAGGTTCTATCCTTTTTTCAAGTAGGAGTTTGCTTTTTCCGTTGAATGTCACAACGTCGTTTTCATATTCGTATAGTGCCCATGCACCCGTTTCTACGGCCAACGTTCCCATTTCAACAGTTTTCTCCATACCAAAACGCCAGCCAGGCGGGCACGGTGCCATAATTTCGATATATTTCGGTCCTTTTATACTTTTAGCTTTTTTTACTTTTTTATATAGATCCTCAGGGTAACTGATACAAGCCTGCGCAGCATATGGGATGTGATGCGCCTGAATTATTTCTCCCATCTCTTTTCTAAACTCTGTTTTCCCTCCAACAGTAGTTGTAGTCCAGGCACCGTATGGTGTAGCTCCACTTCTTTGGATGCCAGTATTAGAATAAATTTGATTGTTATAACAGATGTATATGAAATCAGTCTGCCTTTCTAGGGCACCTGAAAGCGCCTGGATTCCTATATCGTAGGTACCGCCATCGCCAGCCCATGCAAGAACTGTGACATCATCTTTTCCCTGTTGTTTTAATGCTGCTTTGACACCACTTGCACCAGCAGCAGCAGCTTCAAACGCAATGTTCATCACAGGGACATCAAACGATGTATTTGGATGTATACTTTCAATAACTGATGTACAACAGGCCGGGACAACCATAATCGTGTTTTTACCTAACGCCTTAAAAGTAGTACGTAAGGCTATTGTTGCAGGGCAACCTGGGCATGCAGCGTTTCCTGGTAGTACACATTCTGTATCTGGTAAATTTTTAATTGCCAAAGCTTACACCCCCTCCAATCCATACCATTCACAGTCTTTTGCTTTACCATTAACTGCCTTTTTACAAATTGTTTCAATGTTACCATATGTAACGTCCTTTCCACCAAGCCCTGCGATAAAGCCATATACTTTAGCATCTGACTTGCCGTACAGTGCTGCCTTAACCTCACTGAACACAGCACCTTCAGATCCCACCGATATATTCCTATCAATAACTATCAGATTTCCCTGTTTACTAAGTTTTAATATTTCTTCTTTAGGAAACGGTCTAAATGTACGAACTCTGGCAAGACCGATTTTGAATCCATCTTTTCTGAGGTT
>CAYLOF010000064.1:2622-8086 GCA_964385215.1 uncultured Thermoplasmatales archaeon | reverse complement strand
TCTACATGAAAGTTGGCGGGGTTCCTATGGTTATGTAAGTGGTTTTTTCATCGCTAATATTTTTGGCTCGATGTTTTAACGTCGAAGGATGCCATAATAGATCACCTTCGCTCAGTTTGTAAGTTTTTTCATCTACTGTATATTCCATTTCTCCTTTGAGAACAAGGTGTAACTCCTCACCATCATGTTGATACCATTTCGATTCCGAATGAGGTTCTAATTCAGATATTATAGCTTCCATCCGATCTGATTTTACCATCATTCTGTATAATTTCCCTGGTCTCTCCGTTTTGCTTTTTTCCTCACCTTTTTTAATAAATATTACCTGATCATTCATTTTTGTAACCATCCAGCGTAAGAAATTATGGTTTAATAAATATTTCCAAAAAAATTTACATGATGTCATTCAAATTCACGAGTCAACTTTTTTAATCCAATTCATTTAAATACACATTTTATGATACTGTCTCACATCCATATTGTTGGTAGATTTCATGGTGAGGTCATGAAGATTTTGAAAAATAGGTTAAGCAAATCAGATTATCAAAAACTCATGCAGATCAATAATCCGGCAGTACACGCTTTTATCACAAAATATATTGACCTATGCAATCCCAAAAAAGTTTTTGTGTATACTAATTCAGAGGAAGATATCAAACGAACACAAGATGCAGCAATCAGAAACAAGGAGGAGGCCAAATTGGTTACAGAGGGGCATACCATGCACTTCGATGGATACTATGATCAAGCAAGAGATAAGGAAAAAACAAAGTTTTTGTTGCCACTAGGAAGTGATCTTGGTCCAGAAATTAATGCTATAAATCGTAATGAGGGGCTAAAAGAAATTCATAACATTATGGCCAATATAATGGATGGGCATGAACTACACATTAAGTTTTTCTGCCTAGGCCCAACAAATTCTCCTTTTTCAATCCCTTGTGTTCAACTTACTGATTCTGCCTACGTTGCTCACAGTGAAGACTTACTGTATCGGCAGGGCTATCAGGAATTTCTCAGACAAGGCCCAGATGCCCGCTTTTTTAAGTTTGTTCACTCGCAAGGTGAATTGGAAGAGGCAGGTCTTGGTCTCCTGGTTAGTAAAAATATCGATAAAAGACGGATTTACATTGATCTTGAGAGCGACGTTGTGTATAGTGCTAATACACAATATGGAGGGAACACTATAGGTCTTAAAAAACTCGCTATGCGCCTTGCGATCAATCGTGCCTCTAAGGAGGGTTGGTTAACTGAGCATATGCTGGTGATGGGTGTAAAAGGTTCAAAAAATCGTGTTAGTTATTTCACCGGTGCCTTTCCGTCAATGTGTGGAAAAACGTCTACTGCCATGGTAAAAGGGGAAACGATTGTCGGGGATGATATTGCCTATCTTAGAAACATCAATGGAAAAACCCGTGCGGTAAACGTGGAGTCGGGTGTATTCGGCATTATTGAGGGAATTAATCCTGATGATGATCCGATTCAATGGGGTGCTATCACGAATCCTGCGGAGATTATTTTCACCAACCAGCTTGTTACCGATGATGGCCACAACTATTGGAATGACAAACCAGGAAAATGTCCGGAGGAAGGTGCCAATCATTCTGGCGAATGGCATAAGGGAAAGAAAGACAAAGAAGGAAGGGAGGTCAAGCCATCTCATAAAAACGCTCGTTTTACCTTCAGAATGGATGTTCTAGATAACATTGACACAAAAATTCATGATCCAAATGGTGTGGAAGTGAGTGGGATGATTTACGGTGGCCGTGATTCCGATACTTGGGTTCCCGTAAAAGAGGCTTTTGATTGGGCACATGGCATCATCACATTTGGTGCCTCATTGGAATCTGAAACCACTGCTGCTACTCTTGGAGAAGAAGGTGTCAGGGAGTTCAATCCAATGTCTAATTTAGATTTCCTGTCGATACCAATTGGTCAATACGTTAAAAACAATCTTGATTTTGGAAATCAAGTTGAAAAACCTCCACGCATCTTCGCAGTTAATTACTTCCTCCGCGACAAAAAAGGCAAGTTCTTAAACGACAAAGACGATAAACGAGTATGGCTTAAGTGGATGGAATTACGTGTGAACAAAGAGGCCGATGCAATAGAAACTCCCACTGGTTTCATTCCTAAATATACGGATCTTAAAAGACTTTTCAAAGAGGTATGTTACAAGGATTATTCTGAGGAGGATTATGTCAAACAATTTACCATACGTATCCCCGAAAACCTTGCTAAGTTAGAGAGAATTGGAAAAATATATGTTGATAGAGTCCCGGACACGCCTGATGAAGTATTTAAGGTCTTAGATGAACAAAGGAAACGCTTTGAGGAAGCCAAAGAAAAATTGGAAGATATTAGGTTGCATCTTGGAGAACTGTAAACTGCCAACATAAGAAGAAATCAAGTTATGGCCGTGAGTTGTCTTATTATGGTATCAAAGAGTTTGTCGATATACAAACCGTTTATGCAAAAAATATGAAGAGATAGATCATTTTCATCTATTGAACCATTGGAATAGTAAGGCTACCTGAAGGCATCACAACAACTCTTGGTTGTTTACCTTTTTCTTTAGTTATTTTAACTGCATCATCTACCGCCGATTGTACGCTACCATATGGCTTCATCAAAGTTTTCTTAATTATTTTATCTTCAAGATCGGTAACTGCCCACATTTGAGCCCAATTTCCAATTTGTGCCATCTTTGCGGCTTTATGATATCCTAATTTATATTCTTGATCCAAGAGTTTGAGAACTCCTTGAGGTGTATCTGCCTTTGATAATAGGTCTAAAAATGCATCCTCTCCAACACCCATTCGACATTTAGATACCAATATTATAATGCCATCTGGTTCTAAAGCCAGTTTACCATTATCCAGTGCTTTTTGAGATTGGTACAGGTCAATATCCATTGGATACGGTGCTGCGGTGATAACGATATTGCCTTTTTTCTTCAGTGGAACACAAAACACCTCGTTTGCATAATCAATGGCCGCATCAAAAGATTTGAGCAGATCGCCAGCTGTAACTGCATAAATGTTATGTTCTCCAGTTAATACAGTTTGTATCGAAAAGACATTAATGTCCTTTAAAACATTCATTGCATCTATCATGTCTTCATGAACTGGGTTGCCTTCAAGTGCAAGAGAACGTGCTTTGTCACTAAGAGCAAGTTTATGATTCATTTCAATGGTTTTATAGGAGGCAACGCCCGGAAGAAAAGATTTTCGTCCACCTGTATAACCAGCAAAATAATGTGGTTCTACGCTACCAATAGCAAGTACGTTTCCAATCTCCGAAACCATCTTATTTATGTACATCTCAGTTCCATTCTTTGATTTGCCTAAGTATTCCATGTCTTCCTTTTTTCGTGCGTCATGTACATATGTCTGTTCTTTGAAAGTGTCGTAGAATTCTCCAAATATGAATCTGTATTCGTCATCAGTGGGAGCTCTATGGGCTCCAGTTGCAATGAGAAATTTGACATTAGAATGGGATGAAAGAACGGGATAAAGAAATTTTAATATCTTCTTAGTAGGGGTGGGACGTGTCGCGTCATTAATAATCACCAAAAGCTGTTCTGCTTGTGAAGCAAATTGTTCAAACGGTTCTTTACCTATTGGGTTTCCTAATGCCTTTCCTATGATTTTGCTTTCATCCTCAATTTTGACTTTATTGGGAGTTAGTATTTCATAAGATTGAGGTATTTCTACCTTGATTTTTTCTTTTCCATATGGAACATTGACTTGCATGAATTCTCCTATAGATCGATTGGTTAAAAAATTAGCGGTAATCCTAATGATTTATATGGCAATCATTTATTCTTCCCTCGATGAATAACTTCCAGATAGCCATCATTGGAGGGGGAGTCATTGGTTCTGCAATTGCTAGGGAGTTATCAAAATATAAACTAGATGTGATTGTTTTTGAAATGGGAAGCGATGTTGCTTCTGGTGCCAGCAAAGCTAATAGTGGTGTTGTTCACAGCGGTATAAATTCGGCTCATGGTTCTCTTAAAGCTCGTTTTTGTGTTGAAGGAAACAAAATGTTTCAGTCTTTAGCCGACGAACTGAGCTTTCCGTTACTGTGGGTTGGAAAGTTTGTAATAGCAAAAAATGAAGAGGAAAAAAAAGAGCTAAAACGTTTGAAAAATGTTGGTATAAAAAATAAAGTACCAGGATTGGAGACAATCAACGGAACAGAAGTAAAAAAAAGGGAGCCGAACATTTCTTGTATTGAGGCGTTGTGGGTTCCTACAGCAGGTATTACACTGCCTTATCAGTTTACCATAGCTTTGGCTGAAAATTCTGTAGAAAATGGTGTTAAATTTTTACTTGAGACAAGAGTCACTGGTCTGAAAAAACAGAAAGATAATTTTTTAATAAAAACCAACAAGGGTTACTTCCAATCAAATCTAGTGATAAATGCTGCTGGACTTAATTGTAGAGAAATAGTTGCTATGTTAGAAGAACCGGATTTTAATGTGTATCCATGTAGAGGAGAATATTTGGTTTTAGATAAAAATTATAGATCTTTGATAAACTCGATGATATACCCTGTGCCAGTGAAGGAACTGGGCGTGTTGGGTGTTCATATCACTCCAACGATTGAGGGAAACATTCTTCTTGGCCCAAGTGCGGAATTTATCGACAGTCCAAATGATAAGAGGATCACAAAAGAAACAATGAAGAGTCTATTTTTGGAGACAAGAGAAATTATTCCTTCGTTGCCAGATAAAGCAGTGATAAATGCCTATTCGGGCATTCGATGTAAACTTGCATCAGCTGAGGAGGGAGGATGGGCCGATTATAGGATTGAAGAAAGTAGTAATACACCTGGTTTGATTAATCTGCTAGGAGTAGAATCTCCAGGATTAACTGCAGCCCCCGCAATTGCAAAAGAAGTGGTAAATATTGTTTCCAGATCTATTGAACTAAATCAAAAAGATAATTTTAAATCTAAAAGCAACAAAAGAAAACGATTCTATGAGATGTCAACTGAAGAACAATCTGCCATGATTAAAAAAGATGAAAGATGGGGCAGAATTGTTTGTAGGTGCGAACATGTTACTGAGGCAGAAGTGATTGAGGCGCTTTCAAACTCGTTAGGGGCACAAACTTTGTCTTCTGTAAAATATCGCTGCAGGGCTGGAATGGGTCGATGCCAGGGCGGTTTCTGTACACAACACATAGTAAGGATTATGGAAAAACATTTTGGAATAGGTGTCAAAAATATGAAATTAAAATCACCAGATTCTAAACTTTTCTTTGGTAGATCTAGGGGGAAGCAAGGTGATTGAAAAAACTGTGGATGTGGCAGTTATTGGTGGTGGACCTGCAGGTCTTGCTGCTGCTGTCTCTGCCAAGAAATCTGGTGCCAAAGATGTTGTAGTATTGGACAGAAACAGTTGGCTTGGCGGTATTCTTCCTCAGTGTATACATGATGGCTTTGGTGTAGAGGAAAC
>CAYLOF010000064.1:0-2522 GCA_964385215.1 uncultured Thermoplasmatales archaeon | reverse complement strand
TTCATAAATCTTTATAACATCATGCCAGGAAAAAACGTATTGATTTTAGGATCTGGGGATGTTGGTCTTATTATGGCCCGTCGTTTGAAATTCGAAGGTGCAAACGTTTTGGGGGTAGTAGAAATCTTGCCCCATCCAAGTGGTCTTCCAAGAAATGTTGTTCAGTGTCTTGATGACTATGATATACCACTTTTTTTGAGTCATACCGTTACATCTATTGAAGGAAAAGAACGATTGGAGCAGGTTACTGTTGCACAAGTTGACGAGAAAATGGTTCCAATTTCTGAAACTGAAAAAAGGATAGAGTGTGACACTCTTCTTTTATCTGTGGGTCTCAATCCTGAAAATGAACTAACTAAAGATGCTGGAATCAAAATTGATGACTTAACTGATGGGCCAATTGTGGATCAAGATTTAGAGACAACTATGCCTGGGGTATTTGCCTGTGGTAATTGCCTTCAAGTGTATGATTCTGTAGATCTCCTGGCTATAGATGCAAAAAGAGCAGGAAAACGTGCGACTGAATATATGTCTTCTCAAAAAGTTGAAAGAGATATTCGGAAGAAAGTCAAGCAACCAATTGCTCAGATTGTTGCAGGGAGCGGAGTTAGATATGTTGTTCCTCAAAGAATTAGCAAGCGTGGAAAGGTACAATTAACCTTAAGGGCCAAAAAGCCAACCGAGTCACCAAAATTATATGTGAGTTCTCAAGACAAAACAATATTTGAAAAAAAATTACGATGGGCAAATCCGGCCAATATGATAAAGGTTAGCGTTCTGATAGAAAAAGCAGATTCCATGGAAACATTGGAGGTGGCAATAGATGGCTGTTGAGAAAAAGATTACATGCATCGTTTGCCCAATTGGGTGCAAGATACTGGTGAAAATAGAAGACGGAAAATGTATAAGTATAAAAGGAAATAAGTGTAAAAGGGGAGAGGAATATGCAATAAATGAAGTACTCAATCCAAAACGAATGTTAACAACTTCAGTATTGGTGAAAGACGGCGTTTGGCCACTGGTTAGCATAAAGACCTCTAAACCCGTACCAAAGGAAAAATTATTCCATGTTTTACAAGAAGTAAAGAAGACAGTAGTACTGGCTCCAGTAACTTCTGGGCAAATAATCCTAAAAAATGCCGCGAATACTGGCGTAGATGTCGTGGCTACTAAAACAGTACCAAAAGTCAACAAAATTTAAAGGAGAAAGTCCTCGTTACGTTGTTCAATTACTAACTTGGATTATATCCTTCTGAATTTTGGTTGTAAATGTCAATGCTATCTTGCATTAATTCTGTAAGAAATGCAAATCTGTCTTCATCGCTATCCAACCCAAGAGTTCCATAGATTGTAGTGTAATATGGTCTAATAATGCCTTTGTCATATCCAAGGGTTATAATGGCAAACATCGGTAATCCACTGATGTGCTCTTTGTCATAGGTTGGTAACGAATTTTTTATTTCTTCTGAAGTATGGTCAACATTTGTATAGAAGTAAGCAACATCTGAATCTTCAAAACTGATTATCTCATGGATTGTATCTTTCTTTCCGAATGTGATGTTGAATAAATCTTGTATTATAGGGTACATGATATCACAACCGGGACAAGCATCCTCACTGTAATGTAAAAATACCACTCCCTTTGTTAAATTTTCTAAGACAAAATCAGGATGTGGTTCGCCGTCTGCTGTTTCAAAAGTAAAATCAGTTTTTGTTTTCGGGTCAAGTTTAAGACAACTTAAGCAAAGGACGGAAACAATGCCAGAATGTACCTCTTCATAAATACCAGTAAAGACCAGCATTCCACCTAATGAACCCGATACGATAATCAAGGCACTTATTTGAATTGCAAGTATCTTTTTCATTTAACCCCTCTCAAATTTTATTAGATTTTTTGGACAAACATCTATACATTTTCCACAAGAAATACACTCAGTACTCCTATTCATATTGGGAACATCTATTCCCATAGGACAAATGTCGGAACATGCATTACAATGTAAGCATTCCTTTTGAAATGTTTCTTCATCTACTCGTGCTACGTGGAGGATACTGATTTTATTAAATGGTGCCAATATTGCGCCAATCGGGCAGAAATATCTACACCATCCCTGTTCAACGGTGAAGATTAATACAAGAAACAGAATGAATATCGCTATTGCTGCCCAAAAGAAAGAACTTGGTACAAATTTACCCGGATATAGAATCAATGTAGGGATTGTTCCTGTAAGAATACCTATGGGGCAGATATCTGTGAACATAAAACCTAGGAGGGTAGTGCTAAGAATAACAAGTCCAATGAGAACGAAATATTTCATATATCTTAAGTAATGCTCAATTTGATGTTGTCCTAATTTTTTAATTGAAGGATATTTTTTTAACCTTCTTGCAATTTTTCCAGTACCTCTTTGCAGTAAACCTATGGGACATGCCCATCCGCATATTGCTCTACCCGATGTTACTCCAAAAAAGCCAAGAATTAAGATTGGAAAAAGAAGTAATCTCCATTTAAGACTGCCCTG
>CAYLOF010000063.1:0-8107 GCA_964385215.1 uncultured Thermoplasmatales archaeon | reverse complement strand
AATTGAATATATATCTATTTTGGTAACAAAAAATTTATATTCGTGACACGATTACGTGAACATCGTGTCACCATGGAAAAAATAACTAGATTTGGCGTATCAATCGAACCAGGTCTTCTCACAAAATTTGACAAGATTATTAAAAAGAGGGGGTACACTAACCGCTCAGAAGCAATACGAGATCTTGTACGAAGGGACCTGATAAGGGAAGAAAACAAAGACCCCAATGCAGAATCAATAGGTACATTAACAATGATATACGATCATCACACAGGAAATCTTACAAATAAACTACTCAATCTACAGCATGATCATACCAAAGAGATACTGTCAACAACACACATACACATTGATCATAATAACTGCCTTGAAGTTCTCGTTCTAAAAGGAAAAACTGGTAAAATTCAGAAGCTTGCAGATAATATCAGATCATTGAAGGGAATAAAACATGGGGAGCTTGTCATGACTAAAAGTTCCCTATAACAACATCATTAATTTTTTACGGCTGCGTTAAGATCCTCAACAAAAGAGTTTACATCAACGCCATGAGCACCAGCAATATCTTTTATTTTTTCAAATGATGCAGCGATACAACCGATACAACCCATATTGTATTTGATAAAAACGCCCATAGTCTCTGGATATTTATCAATAATTTCCTTTATATTCATGTTTTCTGTAATCTTGCCTTCTGCCATTATTTTCACCAAATATTAACAATTGTTATTAAACTGCCCACATATAATACTTACCCAGGTCACAGTAGTTCCGAAAGTGCTTAAAAACAAGAGAAAATCAGGATAGAAACAGGATATAAAAAGATTTTGATAAGGAGAAAAAAAATTGAATAGTTTCTCACAAAGATTGAGAAACGTTTCATTTATTATTCGATGAAATCATCCATGCTGCCGATATCTATATCCTCATCACTATCCAATATATACTCATTAATTTCATCTAAGACATCATCTTCAGTGAGATCATCAGGTATTTCAACCTCGCCAATGACTATCTCACCATCTCCATCAATGAAATAATCATCAAGTTCATCTAATAATTCATCATCATTAACAGTTTCATCGGATGTGTTTTCTGAAGAAATAAATATGCCGCATCCAATAAGTATTACGGATACAGCCAATAAGATTAGGATGAAGAGTTTACTATTTTCCATCTTTTCACCAATTTATTCAGATCTTTGTTGTTTTTAGGATGATGCTTGGTTTTGTCTTCGGTTTCTTATGTTTTCTATATTTGGCACACGATCAACATCTCTTTGCATTTTTCTTGGACGATATCCTTCTTCGACATCTCGGATAAAGTTTCTTGCTCGGATTTGCATTTGGAGTTTCTTAGCTTTTAATTTCCCGAATGCTTCTTTCTTTTCTTCAAGACTCATTTCTGAAACAACTTCTTTTAATTGCTTGTTTATTTCCGCTCTTGTGATTTCACCGTTTTCTATTTGGGTTATTAATTCATCAAGATCCTTACCCAGATATTCTGCAACTGTCTGAAGTCTTTTTGAGTTATGTAAATCAGCAACTGCTTTGAATTCTTCTCTTAGTGCAGTTACGTCCTCATCATTTGGTATTTCTTTTATCCCTTCTTTTACAAGGTCAACAAATGAATCCCATTCATCGGTTCCTTTTAATGATTGTTTAAGAGCACCTGCGGTTTCACGCCAACTTTTTACAATATCAATTGCATCTTGTTTATATTCAACAAAATATTGAGCTGCATTTTCATCTGAAGGATCTACAGCTTGGACATCTTCAAGGACTGCTTCAAGCTCATATAAAATATTTTCAAGATCTGTTGTATCAACTTCATCGCCATATACAGCATTGAAAGAATCTACTATTAAATATCCATTAAGTAAACTCTTTTTAATTGATATTTGAAGTTGTAAAAGTCTAGCTTCTGCTCCTTCAGAAATATCCATTACTTCAATTTCAGTTTCTGTTTCTTCATCGATTTCTACGTCATCATCTGCTTCTGTTTCTTCTGCTGATACCAATGACACTGCTGATGCCACTAATAAAAGCACCATTAAGATATTCCATATTTTTTTCATATCATATCACGTTTCTGAAACCAATCTTTTTTGTCGGCTTCACATAGATATATTGGATGAAACAACATATATAATCTAACCGGGAAAAGGTGGAACAAGCCGGGACAACACCCGGTTTATTCTTGTTTTTTTAGTCGAATGAGATTAGACATTCCAATGGATTCTTTTTCAATAAGATTTTTTAACTCCAATGAACTAATATGTCTAGATACTGCAGATTTAGGCATGTTAAGCTTTTTTTGAATTTCTGTTTGTGTCATTGACCTATTTTCTTTTACTAACAATTCCATGATTTCTCTCGGTCGTTCACTCAATCCCTTATAATTTACAATTGCATCATCATTTCTAAATAATCCTTTATTAGAACCTTTTATATTCCTTATTGCAACAAATAACACAATTACTAAACCGATAATCCCAAAAGCGATAAAAATAATACCTACATTATTTTGATCATTATCTGAGGCATCTGATAGTTTTATATTATATTGAACAACAATTGATAAGGATTCATTTAAACCATATCCTTTGATTTCCAAAAGACTGTTTTCATCCTGAATTCGAATCTGACCAGAAGATTTAATAAAATTAATTTCAGAGTTTATTGGCAGAGTTAAATCATATACAAAATCAAATGTATCATCAATTGTTAGATTTAACATCCAATAACTTTGATCTTTTGAAGTATAGCTCTCAGAGTTTTGTGTCAATAAATCAGGATAATCTGTTGCACCCTCAATTGTTACAAAACCTGAAGAATCAACGTCAATAGTAATATCCGCATAATATTCACTTTCAGATGCAGAAGCAGAACATACAAAAAACTGAAACAGTAAAAAACAACAAATTAATGTTGTATATCTCAATTTTCTACGCATATTCAAATAATCCCACCTCATAGCAAGTAACTCCAAATGTAAAAATCATTAATAATATTATTCTAATCTCTTTGGCATTTTTTTGCATTCGGATGTACTGGGTCAACATTCGTGTGAGGAGAAACCGGACGGGACGTTTTGAGAAGGGAAAAAGTGACATTTATCAGGGCAAGAGTACCGTCCGGTCTACGAATCTAGACGGGAGACAGCATTTCAACTATTTAAACAAAAATATGAGTTCATTGAAACTACAAAATGACTTTGCCTCAAAAGTACTCTTCCTCAACGATTTTTTACGTTTTTTTAAAACGTATCTTCACTTTGGCGGTTCATACCCCCCGCGTTTTATCGTAAAATCCCAGTGTTTTTTAATCCGACGAATTATCGCATCGTCTATCTTATAAACATTTTTCTTGTATCCCACCTTTTCATCAAGGTAGCGTTGCATCTTAGGTTTAGCCACTTCTAAACCTGGTAGACCAAGCCTGGCATACACTTCCCGTATTTGACCCATTGGATCAGCCACCAGATCCTCGTAGCGTATTTCAATAAGGTGCCCATCAGGAATTTGATCTTTTTGTTTAAAATAACTTTTCATGAGCCGAATATAATTATCAATCACATGGTTTTCAATTTGCTCATCAGTCGTGTGCTGCAGGGCCAATTTATCCAACACTTTTGTACGCATTCGTTTTGTTGAAAGATACACCTTGTATGGATTTCGATAGATGTGAATAAAACGGGCATCTGGGAAGAGCTCCATCAATGTCGTAATACGGGCAGTGTTGGGAGGATTTTTGAGTACAAGCCGCTTTCCATGGTTAGAATAGGTTACAGCCTTCATTAAATCAAAATAATTTTTCTTCCACTGAGCTACATCCTCATCAGTTAACCCCTCAAAATGGATAGATTGGCTGTACTGTCTTTTGGCATATCGTGGAAAATGAAAGCAGTGAAAAAAAGATCACTGGCCAAGAACAGCAAGCCCCGCCTCTTCTTCATAAGGGCCATCCACAGCTACTTCTATATTGTCCATTGGCCGCGTTGTAGGAAGGAACTGTGCCATAAATTTTTTTGTAGACTCCATTACAAGAAAACTGTTTGGAAGGAGAGTATGCCACATGGAAACATAACAAAATTGAGGATCGTGACTTAAAAGTTCATGAAGAAATGTCGTTCCGCTTCTCCAGTGACCAATGATGAAAACAGGCGGATATTTAATCTTAGTATCAGCAATTCGAGTACCATATACAATTTTAAAAAGAAATCGTGCTGGCATAGTAAGTAGTGCAGATATGGTAACAAACATAGCTCGAGGGAAAAAACTAGGATCTACCCCGCCATTATTAGTGACAAGTTTAATCCAATTTATTATAGATGTGCCAAACAATGGATGTTGGATACCCCGGTTATTTTTTCTCATGTTTTTCTTTTTTCTTTTCATGATTAATTCCCCATATTTTTTTTGATTTTGATAAAGTGTAAATGACATTTACTGAAAGAAGTATTACTAAAATTGTATATAGATGGAAACCAATGCCTGGCCCCCATGTACACAAGACAGATGCGGAATCACTCTCCCCAGCTATACTAATATCTAAATTTCCTTCACCAATAAAACTTCCTACTCCACTTTCACATAACGTATTCATTCCAACGGTAAAAATTACAAGTGACCCAATCAGAACGAGTGATGCAAAAGTTATTGAAAGAAGATACAATCTTTTTTTATTGGTTTTTTTGAAAAAACAGCTTGATGCTATCAGGATGTAGCCTACCGCAGATAAAATGAGGACTATATATATTGCATCTATAAACAGATTTGGTAGAAATGCTCGCTCCCCAGCAATTATATTGAGAGTATCTGTCATAGTAACAAGCTCTGTCGGAAGTATAAACATATGTGTAGATGTTTCCAATTGTTGCAAAGAACCATGTATTGTCCACCATGAAGAAACAACAGCTATAATCACAAGAGAAATTGGCAACATTGTTAGAAAATACATCTTCTCTTTTTTTACATATGAAAGAATTAAGGAAAGTATAATCAGAAGAATGCTAACCGCTACCATTAGTGTTGGAAAAAGCGGTTCATGCTTTGTTATAAGATCAAATTTCCCTTCACCAGAAACATCGATGTTTCTGGATCCAACCAGATTGCCTTCGTTGTAGATTTTAACATGGTAGGCTCCAGGTGGGATAGAAACCGATGCTTCAGATTCTTCGTTTTGAAGTTCTAGTTTTTTATCACTTCTTGTCAGTGTTATTTTTGCACCGGCATACGGAATCCCTCTGGAATCTAAAATTTTTAAATCAATATTAAATTCAGCTGGGAATTCAAGTTTTAACCCTTCATTGCCTGTGATTTCTACGGTTTTTTCCAAAGTAAATGATTTATATTTCAGTACGAGCTGATAGGTAGCAGGAGTGACATTTGTAAAGAGATAAATGCCGTTTGAAAGTTTTTCTGCATGAATCACAATAGATTCATCTTCTTCATTAACAATCAAAGGGTTCAGTTCTATTTCCGGAGATAGTTGCCAGGTATCTGAAACTTCCAAATAAAAATTGTATCGTTCAATACTGATTGATTTTTCCAATGAAAAAAGTTGTCCTAAAGCACCTAATTTAACAGGCTCTTCATAAACAATGAATCCGTTGTATAAAACTCTAAGCATATATGGTTCTGACGTGCCAGGGGCTTTTATTTCAACCTGCCCATTTTTATCAGTGATATCTTTTGCTATAGTAAAATTATCTTTTTGTAATAACACCTCTGCATTTTCAACTCCGTTATCATTTTGATCAGTGATATTAACGCCCATACTCCTCTGGGATCGACATGAAATATGAATTTTTTCATCTTCTTTCAAATCAACAGTTGCAAAGGCAATGTACTGATGCTCTTGTGCAAACAGAGGATTTTCCTTGTATATCTTTATAACATATTTTCCTGGCTCTAAACCAAGGAAATCTATCTTTTTGAAAAAAGACATATTTTTCCAATCAAAAGAAGAAAAAGTAGCAACGATTTTTTTAATGAGATTTAGTTCACCAAAATCATCTATAGCTTTCATTGGTAACCTTACAGTGCTTCCAGAATAGATGTATTCATCATTTTTATAGAGCTCAGCACTGATGTAAGAAAAATTTCTACCAAGTAAAGCAGAAAGACTTGAACCCATGGGAACCGAAGGCGCAAAATGAACTAAAACTGATAATGTATGTTTTTCCGTTTCATTGGAAGCTTCAGTAAAATCTCCATCAGACTGTGGTTTGATTTTTACTAATTCTTGAAAGATTTCTGCTTCCTCATTGAGAACATTAAAACCCTTAGTCTTTGAAGAGAAAAACTCTGCATCAAACTCAACAACAAAATCTTCTGGTATTATAAGGTCATGGCTATCACCTATTTCATAAGAGTTTCTGCAAATCTGAATTGTTGCAATATTATTTTCAAGTCCTGGAAGATGCGGGTAGTCCATTTCAAATGCATTGAGCTGAAGTCCATCTCTCTCATCAGTTCCTGATACTACAACATTGTTTGAATCAAAAATTACAGAATGAGAGAGCCCAGCGTCTCCTTCATCAAATGATATCCATGGATATTTACCGAGATCAACATCGTCCTGAACATTTAAAATTCTGATGTCTGGATCCTCTGGTATATATTCTGGATCCAAATCTAGAGAATACTTTGTTATACTGCCCAGTTCATTATAAAAATGTATATATGGCAGTATTTGACCGATGTTTAAATCTTCAATTGAATTGCTTTTTACACCGCCACTTTGTAACGAAGCATAGGTACCATCTGTATTCGCTTCTGAATAGACTTTGACCTCCTTTAGTGTTTCATGTGTTACGTGAGTATGTATTCTAGTATTTGATGCGGGGCAGTGATAATATTTGTATGTTGCAGTGGTTTGCAAATCATCAAATTTCGATCGGCTAACAATTCCAAATTCCAACATTAAATTACCATCAACACGAATTTCCTTTGAAACCAATCGTTGACTTGTAGAACTATAACCAAAAAGACCTTCTCCATAGCAATATTTAAAGTCAAACGCAGCAAATAAATCTCCATTTTTTGGTAAAACTTCTGTAGTTTCATCGAGCATTTTTGTCACATGCTGACCTGTATTATAACCCATAAACTGTCCGTCTTGTGAAACTGCATATGTTATGCAATCATCATCGATTACCTTATAAAAATGCGATTCAAGAGGATATCCCGGTATTGGTTCATAATTATAATACGATTCTTCAATGTCCACATGATTCATGTAATCAGGTGAAGATTTTTCTGAGTCGTCATAATAAACAAAGTATCTTTCTTTTCCATTGGCAAACTCAGGGATTAAAAAAACAAGACAACATGCAGTAATATATTTCTCATCAATTTGCTCTAAATTATAAATCTGAGATTCCAATTCGTGGAAAGAGGCCCCATCCCAACAACACACTCGTATTGAATGTTCTGTAATATTCTTTGCCCAACAGGTATTGTCGAATTCAATTCCGATATCAACTGGTTGATATTTTGCAATTTCAGTGTTTGTATCTATTGGTATATTTATCTCTTGGCTGAATGACCAATCATTATCCCACCAGGGCATTTCATATGATATCGAGTTCATCGGCAAGAACACTATCACCACAAGGTTTGCCAACATGAAATAAATCAACAATCTTGACCGAAGTGATCTCAACATTTATGAGAAATCTCCTTTTCGTCAATTTGAATATCTTTCTCAAAAACCCGGAATTTTTTGTATAATCTTGCACCAGTTTTCTCTATAATTTTCAGTGACGCAGAATTAAATTCATCAGATAGCATACCCATAGTTGAAGGCGAAACATTTGCTACGATAAACAAAACAAGAATTGCAAAAACCATATTCTTGTTGTATGTTTCTATTCCTATGTAAGTTCCCCCAGTATTATAAATATTTATAAATATTAATTTTATTCTTATAAGTGTTTCTCATAATTCTTCCCAAAATTGATATCATTTTTCAAAGAATTTGTATAGAGACATGCAATATATCGCCTCTATGACTTTGATGGCATATCGCCACTTAGCACCATCAAAATCTATATATCAAAGAGAACTTGGACGTGATATGGGCGTTTATTTCTTACCTCCAAC
>CAYLOF010000062.1:0-8112 GCA_964385215.1 uncultured Thermoplasmatales archaeon | reverse complement strand
ACATTAGAATTCTCCTTCATGCTTTGGCAGCAGGAATTATGGGAATTATATTATACCAGATCAGTAACATGTTTTTTATTGCCAGATGGTATCATCTGCTTGGCGTTGCCTTATTAGGTCTGGGAGTATATCTTTCTGTTCTTTATTTGTTCAAGGAATTCACAAAAGATGATTTTAATTTCTTAATCGATACCCTGAATGTAAAGAAAATGTTTGGATATATCAAAGAAGAAATAAGAGGGAAATAGTTCTAAGATATACCTTCATTCTTTCACCCACAATCATTCTTCCGTAATCCCGATAATTTTCTTTCCGGCATCGCCATTGCCAAATAGGAACATATTTTGGATGTATTATTTTTGAACAGTATTGAATTTAGCATATGTAGTTCCTTGCATCTTTTTATTAATTCTAACAATTTTAAAACCTTTCTTCCTTAACCAAGGAGCTATAGTCTTATAAGTTGGCTCCCCATTTATAATATGGTTTGCCTCAATTACTAATTTTAGATTTTTATTAGTTAACATTTTTTCCGCTCCTTTTAGGGCCTCTATTTCTGCGCCTTCGATATCCATTTTTACAAAATTGATTTTATCTATCCCCAGTTCATCCATTAAGTTATCTAAAGTGTCTACTTCAATTCTGTTAGAATGTTTTTGTTTTTCTGAGTATTTATCGGGGTGCTGTGAAGAAGATCCCGGTTTCTCACCAAATAAACTGTGTAAGCCTGGCCAATCATCTAGATAAAGACTCTTTATTCCCTTATGCGACCATAACCCCCTTGAGATAATCAGCACATTTTCCAAGTTATTTGCCTTAATATTTTTTTCCAAAATTTTTAAGTTTTCCTTTTCTGGTTCTATCGCAATTACCATTCCTTCAGAGCCAACAATATCTGCTGCCTTTATAGTAAAGCCACCAATATTAGCTCCTGCATCTACTACAATATCCTCCTTATCCAAAGAGAATTCGTTCAAATGTTGATTCAAAATAAATTCATTATATATTCTTATGTAAATCTGCTTATAATTTTCAGGTTCCTTTATATTCGATACATTTTTCTTTATCGCCCATTTGTAGGCTTCCTCTTCTTTAAGATGATTATCTCTAGACTTATTGTCATAGAATTTCAAACCGTTTTTAAGTTCAATATATATAAGTCCATCTTCTAGTATCTTTGTCTTTTTGATAATCTTATTCAGTCTATACCACTTATTGTTGAGATACCTAAAATATATTCTCTTCAGATATCTTTTCAATTTTCCTTCAGGAAATAAGCTCGATATATATTCTAATAATTCTTTAGTCATTTTTTAGTCCCCATAGTCATTTAAATTGCCTAAAGTATCATCATATTGACTCCATTTTTTTGGATTAAAAAGTTCATATAATTTATGAAACAAGCCGGCGATAAAATATTTTCCTTTAAAATTAGGGAGGTACTTATACGTTCCTGCTTGATTAAAGATGCTGGTAAATATTATTTTCTTTTCAGAGTCAGTAAGAACATTTTTAGAATGTGCTTTTTCACATATTGTAAGTGCATAGTCATAATATCCATACAGGAGACAAATAGAAATTGCTTTCAATACCTTTGCCTTTTGTTTATCACCTTTTTGACTCAGGCATGTTTCAAACTGTTCATATTTCTTCAAGTAAAGAGCATCCGCATAAATTATTTGCCCTTTTCCCCTTCCAATATTGCTCCCAATTGTTCTCTTCCAATAATAGCGTTTCAAATCAAACAATTGAAAACCAAACTTTCTTAAAAAAATATCTACGTCCGAAAATAGAGGCTGACTTTTATATATTGGAGTAAATTCAACCTCGACTTCTAATCCAAAAACTGTATTTTCAAGTATATTAGATGCACCCTTTAGAACAAATAGTTCACTTCCCTGGGTGTCAATCTTCATGAAATCAACATCACAGTTCATCTGTTTTAATTGGCTATCTAACGTATCTACAGTAATCCTGGCGTGGTTAACAATATCAAATCTCTTAGGATCTGGAAATTCACTCAAAAACTCTATGTTAGGAGGAAAAACAGAAGAGCAATGTGATTTTTTTGTTAAGTATAAATTTACCTTATCCTGTTTATCGAGGATTCCTATATTTTGATATTTTATGTCATTGTAGCCTTGTTTCGTTAATTTCTGAAATGTTCTTTCATCTGGTTCGAAACCGATTGTTTTCAAGTGTTTGTTGGCTTGTTGCCACCTATCTGATACTCCTCCAGCAGTTCCTACATCAACTAGAACCAATGGATATTGCTGGTAAAACCCTTCAAATAAACTATCAATAAATATATCCATTATATCCCCCTTTCACCGTTTTCCAATTTCATTTTTTAAATTCCTGATAATTTCAAAAGTCAATTTCATTGATTCAATAGCTTTATTATTTAATGGTAGATTTTTTCCATTTGATTTTCCTAATAAAAATTTACCATATTCTTCTAACAATGAAAAATGTCCTTTGTCAATTTTACCATATTTTATATTAATGTTTTTATCACTAGTGATAATCAATTTTTCATAATTATTAATATTAAAAATCATATTTTTTCCATAGAATTCAAATTGTTCCTTTGGATAATTTATATTACCAATCGTGGTATAAATTATAGAACCAAGAGAACCATTTTCATATTTGATATTTGCAATAATATTATTAGTGTCTATTAAACTGATATCATTTAAAGATGGACTTATAACTTGAAACTTGCTATAATTGGAATCCATAAAATAATTCATTAGATCAATAAAATGACAACCTTCACCAATTATAACTCCTCCTCCTTGTTTTGCATCGTTCATATATGGATGGTTTCTCATAGACGCTGCATTTATTCTAAAATTAATTATCATTCCTTTTTCTAATAAATTATTTTCTTCAATTATTTCTTTGACTTTTAAAACTGCTGGAGCAAATCTGCGGTTAAAATCAACACATAAATTAATATCATATTTTTCTAAATTGTTTTCAATAATTTTTAATTCATCATTATTCAAGCATAAAGGTTTTTCAACAAGAACATTTTTTTTGGATTTAATGCTATCTAAAACTATTTTTGAATGCAAATCATGTCTAGTAGATATTATTACTAGATCAACATCATTATCATCTAAAATATCATTGTAATCTGTTGTATAATATTTTACATGATATTTCTCACCAATTCTTTTTGCATTATTTCCATTTTTAGTTGCAATTGATAGTAAATTAAAATATTTTGATTTCATTAGATTTGGTAAATGATTTGCTTGTGCAAAATTTCCAGCACCAATTATACCCACATTTAATTTAGATTTTTGAATTATCTTTGCTTTATTAAATTGAATTTTTCTATTAATATCTTCTTTAATATCTCGATATTTAAATAATAATCCAGGTTTTGTATCTTTATTCTTAATTAAATCATATGCATTGTTAGCATCGTCAATTTCAAATTCTCCTTCAATCAATTCATCTAAACTAACTTGCTTAGTGGATATTAATCTTAGAAATTCTTTCATATTTCTATTCTCAGTCCACCGCACATATGATATTGGATAATCAATACCTTCTTCCTCGTATTTTCTATCATACCTACCTGGACCATAAGAACATGAAATACCAAAATCTAATTCTTTTTCATAAAATGGTGTTCTTGGAATATCCATTCCAACATGCCCTACAACAATTATTTTACCTTTTTTACGAGTATACCCAACTGCTTGGTGAACAGGTTTGCTACTGGAGGAAGCTGCATAGATTATAGTTTTATCTACACCAATATCTTCACAATAACTATTGATTTTATATTCCAATTCATCATCTGCAATAAATCCTTTTTCAATTCCTAATTTCTTTGCAAAATCTATCTTTTTCTGAGAGATATCAATTCCTAAAACTCTACAACCAGCTGATGATAATATTTGTATTGCAATTAAACCTAGTAGACCTAATCCAACAACAGCAACTATTTCACCTATTTGCGGCTTTAATCTCCTAATTCCCTGTAAAGCAATAGAACCAATGGTAGTAAAAGCTGCATGTTTTAAAGAAACATTATCTGGAATCCTGCAACAAAGATTTCTTGGAACTACAATATATTCAGCATGATTTGCATAACCCCCTCCAGCACAAGATACTATATCACCAACAGATAAATTAGTAATATTTTTACCACATTCAATTATTCTCCCACAGCTACTATATCCCAAAGTTTGAAGTTTACTTTTTTCATCCTTAACAGTATTTATTACATTTATTATTCCTTTTTCTTTAAAAATATCAATTGCTTTTTGAATATTCTCTTTATTTATCTTGAATCCTTTAGCGGATTTAATATTACTAGATTCTGTTCCAACACTTATAGCTGAATAAAAATTTTTTACCAATACCTCATTATTGCCACAAACTGGAACTGGGATGTCATTAATTACTACAATTTTACCAGATAAATTGAAAACTTGTTTCATTTTTCTCCTCCCAGCTATAACATTTTAATATTATATTACTTTTCTAAATTCAAATTTAACTCTAAATTCGGTAAACGAGTTGCTTCATAAAGTCTTGCAGATAAGATTTCTGGATCCTCAGTATTATTTCCCATCATTTTAGTTTTAAAATTATAACATCTATCAATCTGTTTTGAAACCCAATAACTAGCAAGTCTATCAATATCAATACTTGATGGAAAAAACTTTTTAAAAGTTAACAAGGCAAAAGCAATCTCAAAACCAGGTGGATTATATGCATAACCATATCTATTATGAATTAATGTTTTATCCTCAGGTGGTATCTTACCACGAGTATTACCACTAAAAGTATTATCGAGTTCTATTTCAAATCCTTCCCTTAGAGGATATAATAATATTTTTTTAAATAATCCCGACTCCCAAAAACTATGATCCGGGATGTTTTTATAAAGTAAAGCAAATCCATAAAGATGAAAAGCATGATAACCAATAGCTTTATAATTATTTATTTCGTCCTCAAGTAAATTCCAAATATTAATTAAAAAACCATAAATTTTTTTTTCAATTTTATTTGAACCCCTTTTTATAGGAATATATATCAAACCACTATTTTTAACAATCATTTGCCTAGGAATCATATCCATAAAAAAATAGAATGAATCTTTATCAACATTTAACATAGAACCTATTGCAGCAAACCAAAGCTGATGATTAAATGTCCCATCTACAGTGTTGAAACTACCATCTACATTTCTTCTTTCCCAAAGCCCCATACTTTTATCAAATTTATGAATTAGAAATACTTCTCGTGCAATATCTTCATATATTGAATTATTAAGTCCTCTTGAAGCAGTAATTAAAGCCTCTATCGTCCATGCTTGACCTATCAGATTATTTGAAAAATCCTTATTAGGATTTTTCCGATGCCAAAAAGTAGCACCCATTGGGCGTGTTTCTTTACTAATCAAATAATTTGCTAATTCTTCGACAGCACATAGAAATCTTTTCTCTTTTGTTATTTCATAAGCTTTTTGAAAAGTTATTAACCAATGTGAAGAATTTCTGACAGGTGTTTCAACATCAAAATGTGGTCCATCATGACCCGGTGGCATATGATGATTTGATAATTTCTCTAACGCTTTTTCAGCACTGTCAACGATAATATCATATAATTTCATATTTTCATCATTTTCTTGATAGTTTCATTAACTTTCTCAACTGCTTTAAATAGAATATCCATATCTTGATTAGATAATTCTTTTGTATCCTTAGGTAGACAATGACCGCCATATTCAGTACCTGGAATTAAATATCTTGGTGAAGCTCTCGGATCTTTCATTAAAACATTCATAATTGCATTATAATCTAAATTATATGATTGTGCAATAAGCATAATTTGATTTGCAAAACTAATTTTTGTTGATGCCAAAGCATTAGCTGCAAGTTTAATCATAACTGCTTCACCTGGTTTTACAATATTTACTTTTTTTCTTTTAATCCAACAACACGCTTCAAGAACAACATCTAGTAACTCAGGTGGGCCACCAAAAACAGTAAGTTCAGGACATAGAGTATCAGGAAAAGCTGATATCTCCCTTAACCATTCAGGAAATACAACAATTGTTAATTTTGTATTTTTTAAATATTCCTCTATAAATCCAAGTCCAAGAGTACTCTTAGTAACAACAACTCCTTTGTAATTATCATTATCCAATTTATCTAAGACACTTTTAACAATTGACATATCAAGTTTACCATTTTCAGCAGAATTTGTTGGAATACATATAAAAGCAATATCAGTTTTTAGAATATCATCCCAACTATCAGATTTATTAAACTTATCAAAACCAACAACATCTTTATGATAATATTTCAAAGCTTCAAACAAAGGTTTACCAATATGCCCAAGACCAATAACACCAATTATTTTAACCATTTTTCACCCGTTCATATATTTTTAATAGTTTCTCTTTTTCAATTTCCCAATTGTAAATATTTTGAGCGCTTTTAATAGCGTTTACTCCTAATCTTTTACATAGATCGGGATTATCTCTTAACTTAATAATGGTTTCTCTTATTGATTCTCCATTATAATCAACAACCAAACCACAATCTAACTCCTTTGTCATTTCAGCAGCAAATGTGTTATTTGTTACAATTATCGGTCTTCCACAAACCATTGCTTCAAATTGTTTATTAAAAAGAGTATGCTGATAATGTTTGCTTTTTGGATCTACCAAGATGAATGTCGCATCTGCAGCTCTTGTTCTAGGAATTAATTCCTCTTCTGGAATGGTTCCCAGAAATTCTGTGTTTTTATAATTATCACAACGTTCTTTGACTTCGTAAACCATACCTCGTTTCGCAGAGCTAGCTAAAACCAACTTCACACCTGCCATCTGGCCAACCAAATCCACAATTTCTGGAAAGAATCTTTTCTTTGACATACTTCCTATGTAGATTAGAGTGAACTCAAGATTTTTTGGCGATTGATAGTTCTCATATGCTAAATCTTTGCAATTCATGACAATTCCAATAGGTTTATTTGTAATCAGTCTGAAATAATCTCTAGAGGATTTTCCTACAGTTATGACATAATCAACACTTTTTAGTAACTTTTTTTCTAAAGATAAAAGTCTTTTCACTAATATTTTTGGGACTTCATCCTCTATCATGTAAGGCCAGATTTCGTGTGAATCATATATTAGTGGTATTCCAAGTTTTCTCTTAATTTTTTCTCCAATAGGTAATGTATCCAAATCATGGCAATGAATAATGTCAAATGGAGTTCGGCTATGCATTTCTAAAGCTTTTTTTGCTCCTGCCATCCACCAGAATCGCAATCTAAGGATATTATAAGGAATTAAATCCATAAATTTTGTATTTCGCAACCTAACGATATCAACTCCATCTTTCGTTTCTTCTATTGAAGCTTGCCTCTTTCTATCCCATGCTAAGATTGTAACTGTGTTTCCTGCTTCTTCCAACGTTTTCGCCTCCTTGAGAACTCGAGGATCATGAGTACATGGATTTGAAAGAACCATCAAAATATTCATAACGCTTCCCCATAATCTAAACATCTTATAAAAAGAATACCGTTTTTTTCTGAAAAAGTCATGAATTTTTTCACTATTTCTTATGGCAAATATAAACTGCAACTGCAGAATGCAACTCCGCGACATAACTCATAATTTTTTTCAGTAGTTCTATCATAACGTTCACTTGTTTTTTCGCATGGTCAGTAATCAGCCAGTAGAGAGAATTTTAAAAGATTTAGCAATCTCTTTCACTTCTCATGCATTTTCTATCGATATTTAAACATGATGATATCGGAATGCGTGAGTAAAAATTTAATAACGAATCGACATTCTCCCTAAATAATGTCAAAAAAAATAGTTGTTGTCGGAATGGGTTATGTAGGAATTCCCGCCGCAGCCTTGCTTGCAGATGTTGATGGTTATAATGTTGTTGGAATTCAACGTAGATCAAAACGCTCTGGCTGGAAAATTGACTGGTTAAACGAGGGCAAAAACCCAATTGGAGGGGATGAGCCAGGATTGCCAGAATTAATAAAGAAAGTGGTTAAAAAGGGGACTTTTAAGGTTACTGATGATTTTTCAGAATGCAAAGATGCTGATGTAATTCT